>CAZSUQ010000137.1:0-9871 GCA_964609935.1 uncultured Thermodesulfobacteriota bacterium
AAGCAGGGTCAGAAGGATGGAGACCGCCTTCTGCTCGTACCAGGACAAGACCATGGAGAGCGGCAGCTCGTTGACACCCACGCCGAACGCCTCGGCCAGGGCCACCGCGATCTGGATGGCGGAATAGGCGTCGTTGCACTGCCCCACATCGAGCAGCCTGGGAATGCCGCCGATGTCGCCCAGGTCCTTGTCAAAGAAACGGAACTTGCCGCATGCCAGGGTCAGGACCACGCAATCCTCCGGAACCTTCTCCACGAACTCGGTGTAGTAATTCCGTCCGGGCTTTGCCCCGTCACAGCCTGCCACGAGGAAGAAGTGGCGGATGGCCTTGTTCTTCACCCCTTCGATCACCTGGCCGGCAACACCCATGACCGCGTTCCTTGCAAAGCCGGTCATCACGGACCCTTTGTCCGAGTCCTGGTCAAAACCCGGAAGGGCCAATGCCTTCTCAATAGCTGGAGAAAAATCACCGTCGGCGATATGTGCAACACCCGACCAGCCAACCAGGCCGCTGGTGAAGATTCTGTCCTGGTAGTCGTCCTTGGGTTTCTGAATGCAGTTGGTGGTCATCACGATGGCACCGGGAAACGCGGCGAACTCTTTTGCCTGGTTTTGCCAGGCGGTCCCGTAGTGACCGTAGAAGTGCCCGTATTTCTTCAGATTCGGATAAGCGTGGCAGGGGAGCATCTCGCCGTGCGTATAAACCGTGATCCCCTTCCCTTCGGTCTGCTTCAGCACCTCCTCCAGGTCCTTCAGGTCGTGACCGGAAACCAGGATCGCCTTCCCCGCCTTTGTCCCCAGAGGAACCGATGTGGGAACAGGGTGTCCGTAGGTCTCGGTGTTTCCCGCATCGAGAAGTTCCATGGCCTTCAGGTTGGCTTCACCGCACTTGAGGACCAGCCCGACCCAGTCGTTCAGGCCCAGGTCCTTTCGCAGGGTGGCTGCCAGCCCTTCATAGACGAATGCATAAACCGAGTCGTCTTCCTTGCCCAGGATCTGTGCATGGTCCGCGTAAGCCGCCACGCCCCGGATCCCGTAGGTGAGGATCTCCTGCAAAGAGCGGATGTCGGGATCCACATCCTGATCGGAGCGGAAACCCACCGCTTCTCCCTGTTCCACCAGCCCCTCAAGCGTTGCTGCGGGCTCCAGGCTTGCCACGGCTTCGGAAAATTCGCTCTTGCCGCCGGCAGCCTTGACCTTCTCCTTGAGCCCCTCCCTCACTTCCACGCATTGGCGAATGAGACCAACGAATCGATCCGCATCGAAGTTCACGTTGGTCAGTGTTGAAAAGAGGGCCTTCACGGTAAAGATGTCCGCTTCCTTGTCCACCACACCCGCTTTCCGACCTTCGGCCGCCACAAGGGCAAGCCCCTTGAGGGCGTGGGTGAGAAGATCCTGAAGCGCCGCCACGTCAGGCTGTTTACCGCAAACGCCTACCGTTGTGCATCCTTCTCCCTTTGCCGTCTGTTCACACTGGTTACAGAACATTCCTTTTCTCCTTTTCTTTGGGCTTGGGTATTTAGGTATATAAGTGCAATTCCTTGTTCCGTCTCAGGGATGGCTGATTCCCTTTTTAGTTCTTGATGGACCTCATCGGTTTCGTGAATCTTCTTCTCTCTTCCTTTTCTCCTTTCCTGTTTTCCATTCTCCTGCCAAGCCACTCCAGTTTTTTCTTGATTGCTTCTTTGGGAATGGCACCTTTCTTCCGGTTCAGGCCCCACTCTCCGCTTCCTTCCCGCTCCTGTTCGTTTTGATTCATCGTAGGCCTTTAAGAGATCTTTTTTCTTTGACATGGCTCAAGGATCTGAACTTTTTTCTGATTTTTATTCGGAAGGGTTCATAATCGTTGGGTTTTCCATGGATGGATTCATGCAGAAAAAAAACCTTGACGGATGATGGGCGAACCTGTATCTTGTAACCAATGGTTACTAACCGTCGGTTACCTATTCGCGTTCTTCAACCAGGAGCACGACACATGGCCTCGCATGATACCCAGACCGCAAAGAAAAAAAGGAACCGCCGGGACGAAGTGCTGGATGCGGCCCGCCACCTCTTCTTTCAAAACGGATACCGCGGCACGAGCATCCTCCAGATCGCCCAGAAGGCGGGATACAGCAAGCGAACCGTTTACCTCGACTATTTGAACAAGGACGAGCTCTTCATGACGGTCTGCGCCGAAGGCGGTGAACTGTTGCTGGAAAAGCTCAGTGTCGTTCCCTATGACGAGCTCAGCGTACAGGAGGCCATCGAGCGTTTCATGAAGGTCTACATCGCCTTTTCGCACAACCACAGTGAATACTTTCGTATGATCTTCAGTGAGTCCACGCCCGAGGTGATTGCCAACTGCACGGAGGGTCTCCGTGAACGGGTTGCAGAACTGGAGCGTGCCTGCCTGAACGTCCTGGTCGTCTGGGCGGACCGGGCCATGCGTGACGGTATCATCCCCCGGGACGATCCCTGGGAGGTGGCCGGTATCTTTGTGGGAACGGCCACCGGGATCATTCTTCTCTCCATGGGCGGCAGCCAGACCGTTTTCACGAAGAAGGCCCTGGAAACGCTCGTCAAGAAGGCTGTATTGACCTTGTGGAAAGGGTACCAGATCCCGGAGGCAAACGGGGAAATCAACGAAACAGGAGAGATCCATGGCTGAGGAAATCCTGCGAGAGATACACGGGCTCGTGCAGAGCCACACGAACCGGTACGTGGACGAGTGGAAGGCCGACGGAAGGCCGGTGATCGGCTATTTCTGCCACTACATGCCCACGGAGCTGATCCTGGCCGCAGGGGCCCTGCCCCTCCGGTTGCGGGGCACGGGAAGCCAGGATTCCTCCCTCGGCGATGCCTACCTGAGCGGGCGTATATGCACCTACGTGCGACACGTCATGAGCATGGTCCTGGACGGGAAATACGATTTTCTGGACGGAGAGATTTCCCTGAACACCTGTGACCATGTGCGGCGGGCCGCAGACGTGTTCAACAAGAAGACCTCCATCCCCTTCAAGGGATTCCTCTCTGTTCCGCGCAACCCGAGGGAGAGCCTGTACGGTTACTATCTCTCGGAACTAAAAAAACTCCTCCAAGGGTTTGAGGAACACTTCGGTGTGAAGGCGGGTCCGGATCAGCTCAGAGAGGCGATCCGGGAGATGAATGGGAATCGCGAGAGATTGCACAAGATCAACCGGATGCGCCTGGAGGAGAAACCCATGCTTTCCGGAGCGGAATCCCTGAGCGTGCACATCGCCTCGCAGGTTTTGCCCCCGCCCGTCTTCGCCGACCTGGCGGACCGCCTGATCGCTCGGCTGGAGGAGCGGCCCGGGCTCGACTCGCCGCGTGGGCGGCTCCTGCTCATCGGGGCCGAACTGGACGAACCCGAGTTCGTGGAGGCCGTGGAAAGCCAGGGGGCCCTGGTGGTGGCGGACCTCCTCTGCTTCGGCGCCCGCTCCGTGCTCGACCCCATCGACGAGAACGCCTCCGATCCCTTGGACGCCATCGGGCGGGCTTACTTTTTCAGGCCGTCGTGCGCGCGCATGATGGGCGATTTCCCGAACCGCTGGAATACACTGAAGGGACTGGTGGCCAGGTCCGGCGCGGACGGCGTGATCTTCGAACGGATCGTGTTCTGCGATCCCTGGGGTGCGGAGATCTACAACATCCTCAAGCGCGCCGAACAGGAGGACGCGTTTCCTGTTCTTTCCCTGTCTCGCGAATACAATGTGGTCCCTTCGGGGCAGGTGAAGACCCGTGTACAGGCATTTTTGGAAAAGATCGAGATCGCCCGGGCACAGCGAGCGGCCACGGGCACAGGGGGGACACCGTGAATCGTAACCAGATCATCCAGACAAAGGAGTGGAGGACCATCTTCCAATCCCTGCCCACTCTCCGCGATTTCTTCAGCGGGGACCCGGATTCTCATGGGTTCGCGGCCATGCTTCGGGGCCTCATGATCTACATGGAAAAAGCCCTTCACCATGTGGACAACGGACACCCCTTTGTCTGGTACAATCTCGGGTTCAACCCGGAGCTGGTCTATGCCCTGGGAGACGCATGCCCCTTCCCCATCGAGCAGCTCGGCGTGCTGCACTGCCTCATGGGGGACATCAATACGGCCCAGGATTTCATCGACGGCGCACAGGCTGCAGGGGTTCCCTCGGACTGCTGCTCTGCGGACAAACTCGCTGTGGGCGCCATGCAGAAGGGGCTTTTCCCCACACCGGCCTGCACCGTGGGAATCAACACACCCTGCGATGCCCAGGTCATGGGAACCCAGGTCATGGCGGAACTCTCGGAAGCCCCCTTCTTCGTTGTGGACGTGCCCTACTACCGCGACAAGGCAACCATCGAGCATGTGGCGGGCCAGCTCAAGGAACTGATCCCCTTCCTGGAGGAGCACACCGGCCGAAAGCTCGATTACGACCGGCTGCGTGAGGTGTGCGAGCTTTCCAACCAGATGACCGAAGCCATCTGGGAGTGGCTCGAGTGGCGCAAGCACGTTCCATTGACCCAGTCCAGCAAGCTCGTCTCCTTTACCCTTGTGATGCAGATCCTGTTCACCGGGACCAAGGAAGGTGTGGATCTTGCCCGCGCGCTCATGCGCGAGGCAAGGGAACGGACTGAACGAAAGGAGAACTTCTTTGAGGAACGCGTCCGGGCCATCTGGTACCAGGACCCTGTGTGGACGGACATGCAGATCTATGACTGGTTCGAAAGTGAGCTCGGCCTCACGGTTCCTGTGGACGTGTTCGGCTACTATGCGAACGAGGGGGTGATCGATACCAAGACCCCGGAAACCATGCTCTTCGGCCTGGCCCGAAAACTGGTGAACTGCCACCCCATGGCCCGCCAGTTTCGCGGCGACGTGGATGTCTATATCCGGGACTTCATGCATCTCGTGGAGGCATGGAACGCGGACTGCTGCATCTTTGCCGGCCACATTGCCTGCAAGCATGCCTGGGGGGGCATCGGCCTGTTCAAGGAAGCCTGCCGCAAGGCGGACATACCGCTCCTCATCTTCGAGTTCGACATGTTCGATGCACGGGTCACCTCCTATGAAGATGTCTATTTCGAGGTGGAGCGTTTCGTGAACGAGATCGTTTATCCGCGCAAGCTGAGAAAGTCCGCATAGGAGCAAAAGCATGGCATTGACGGCAGGCGTAGACATCGGCTCCACGGCATCCAAAGCGCTCATCCTCTCTGATGGGAAGAACGTGGGCCAGATCATCGGTCCCAGCTCGACAAATCCCAAGCGCACAGCCTACGAGATTTACGAGCAGGCCCTGCGGCAGGCGGACGTCAGGTCCGAGGACGTGGAATACATCGTTGGAACCGGCTACGGACGCACCCAGGTGGATTTCGCGCACCGGAACATCTCCGAGATCACCTGTCACGGCAGGGGCGCACACTTTCTGGTTCCTTCGGCCCGCACGGTGATCGACATCGGAGGCCAGGACACCAAGACCGTGTGCATCGATGACAAGGGAAACCTGCTCGATTTCGCCATGAACGACAAGTGCGCTGCCGGCACCGGGAGGTTCCTGGAGGCCATGGCCCGTTCCATGGAGATCCCGGTGGGGAAGATGGAGGAATTCTATTTCGAGGGGGGAGACCCCTGCACCATCACCAGCATGTGCAGCGTGTTCGCCGAAAGCGAGGTGATCAACCTCATCAACGACGGTGTGCAGCTGTCCCGTATCGTCAAGGGGCTCCTGCTTTCCCTGGCGGGCCGCGTATCCGCCCTGACCCGGCGGTTGGGCCTGACAGAGGACATCGTGATGACCGGGGGTGTGGCCAAGAACCGGGGTGTACAACAGGCCGTGGAGAAGAACATCGGGATCACCCTGAAGGTCTTCAACGGGGCAGATCCTCAGCTGGTGGGGGCCCTGGGAGCGGCCCTGATTGCCGCGGACTTTGCAGCAGGAAAGAACGGCCCTTAACGGGCAAGATGAAGCCTTCACATTCAACCATGCAAGGCATAGAGGCATGACAACGAACCCCCTTCAGGAAAATGGCTCAGAGACGATGCAACCGGACCCTGAAGGCGAGGCCCGGGTGACGGACATGGCCCCGCTGATCGGCCGCGTGCGGGAAATCCTGGAACAGCGGAAGGGGCAGTCCTTCACCCATACGGATCCCCTTGGCCCGGAAATCCTGTCTCAGAGTTACGGCTTCAAGGAAAAGAAAGGGGGACGGGCCGAGGTTGTTCTTTCCGAGGACGTGGCCCGGGAACTCGGGCACCCTTCCACGGCTTCCAGGGCCGTTTTACTCGTGACGTTTGATCCTGCACTCGTCCGGAACGGAAACATGACGATCGTGGGCCCCGACGTGAACGAGATTCAGGAGCGGGGCCACCACCCTCTTGCCCAGGTCGTTCTTCTCGCCGTTTCGCAGGAAAGGATACCGGACCCCTTTGCCCTTGAAAACGCACAGTACCTGATGAACCGTTTGCCCGGGTACATGGTGCGTTCGGTCCCTGGAAAGCTCTGGGTCCGTTTCAGCAAGAAGGCGCTCCAGGAGGGGGTGACGCTCCGAACCGTGGGCTCGGCTCTGATGGCCGCCTATAACGGGGACTTCGAGGGCGTGCTGGCCACAGAGGTTGTGTTCATCACATCCAGCCCGCAGGATGTGGAGGCCCTGGACCTGGTGGCCTCTGAAGCGGACATCCTTTCCGGCCGGCATAAAAAACTCGTGCTCGGCGTGGACGGCGAGGTGGAGTGCCTGGAACTCAACTGCGAGACCTGCGACGAGAAGCCGGTTTGCGACGACCTGCGAGACATCGTGATCAAGCATCGCGCCAAACGAAACACCTGACCCGCAACATCACAACCCGATCAAGGAAGGACCTTTTCAGGAAGGAGGAAAAAGGAAAAATGAACGTATCGTCTTCTCCATCCACGTCCGTCATGCTCGCTTCCTTCTTCAAGCGGCTCGAGGAGATCGACTTCATCACGCGCATCATCACCTCGAACGCGAGAATCCGTGCCCTGTTTACCTTCCGTGGGGATCCGGAGAAGAAGGTGTTGCTCGATTTTACCCGGACCCCGGGCCGTGTCCTCCTGGACGAACAGGCAGAGCAGGGACACATCTCGGTGACCATTGAAGGAGACGTCATGCACGAAGTGCTCCTCGGCCGCATGATGCCAGGTGTGGCCGTGGCCAGGAGGCAGATGCTCCTCCGGGGGAGCGCCTACGATTTTTCAAATTTCATTCCCATGTTCGATTTCGGCCCCACACTCTACAAGGAGCATCTTGCCGACATCGGTTATGGAGCTTTCGCCCGGCATCCCATGGATTCCGGCTCAAAGGAGGTGGTCATGGACAGTACAAGATTCAACGGCGATCCGATTCCGCTCGTCGAGTACTCCACGTTCGAGAAGATTGCATTTGCCGTGATGAACGGCATCTCCTACGCGATGGGATACGTTGTGGGTCTCATTCGATATCGCCTGTTAACGAACCTGAACCTGTTCCAGGTGCTTTCATCCATGTCACGCGGATTGGCTGCCGCGGCGCCGGAGCAGAAAGAGTGCGAATGATCCCACGGAAACACCCGTGAAAGAGAGAAAGAGCGTGTCCCCGTGCCTCTTATCATTCCCCCTGTCTTCCAGGAAGTCCTCGACCGTCCATTCAATCGACTGGTGGAGGAGGTCCAGACGGAAGGCAGAAACATCCTTGGATTGACATGCAGCTACGTTCCGGAACCGCTCCTCTCCGTGAACGGCCTGCAGCCGGTCCGCCTGCGGGCACCCGGCGTATCGGGCACACCCATGGCGGACACCTACCTTTCCAGCGTCATCTGCACCTATACGCGCAGCCTCCTGGAAGGGGCCCTTGACGGAACCTATGATTTCCTTGACGGATGGGTCTTCGTGGCCAGCTGCGACCACCTTCGCCGCCTCTGCGACAACCTGGAATACCTGCTCAAGCCCTCCTTTCACTACGTGCTCGACCTGCCCCACAAGATGGGAGACGAGGCGCTTTCGTGGTACGTGGAGGACCTGAGAAAGCTGGCGGAGGCGATCTCCGCCCACTTCGGCGTGGATACCGGACCGGATGCCCTGTCCGAAGCCATCCGAAATCACAACGAACACTTGAGCCTGCTCAGAACCCTCGGAGAATTCAGGAAACGGTCCCATCCCCCGATCTCCGGCACGGACTTCCACACGATCATGACGGCCTGTGTCGCAGCCCCTAAGGACAGGCTGGCTCAGGACCTCCGCGACCTTGTCAACACCCTCGAGGGTGCGGACGGGATCCGGGACGCCCGGGCTCGCCTGGCCGTGGTGGGGAGCCAGCTCGATGATCCGGGATACACCAAGATCATCGAGTCCATGGGCGGCCTGGTGGTGGCCGACCGTTTTTGTTTCGGCTCCATCCCCGGCCTGGAGCCGGTGGAGGAAAATGGGGATCCTCTGCACGCCCTGGCCGCACACTCTCTGAGAAAGATTTCCTGTCCCCGTATGATGGAAGCCTTTGACCGGCGTGTGGAGGCCGTTGTCCGGATGGTGAGGGATTTCCGCGTGGACGGTGTCATTCTTCAGAGCATGAAGTTCTGCGATATTTGGGGTGTGGAATCGAGCCCGCTGACGTCGGTCCTTCGTGATGAAGGGATCCCTGTCCTGCGACTGGAAAGGGAATACGCCCCTTCGGGGGAGGGTCAGGTTCGGACCCGGGTTCAGGCCTTTTTGGAGAGCATGGGAAAATGAACACGGTTGTTCAAAAGATCAAACATCCCAGCATGCGGGACCTGGCCGTCTCCACAGGTTACGCTGCGGCAAACCTGGCCAAGCTCGGCTCCCTGGGCCTGAAGCTCGGTCCTCTTCAGATGATCAGGGAGTTTCGCCGGTACCCCTGGATGGGGAGCTTGAGCAAGGCAAACGACCTGAACAACATCATGACCCGCGGCCGTACGGGACGCTACCGCGAAGCGAACGCCTTTGTCATCACGAACATCATCTCGAGTATCAAGGAAATGATCGAAGGCCTCCTCCTCTCTTCGGAAAGGACCGTGTTCCACGAGGATCTGGTTCCACCGGAGATCCTTTACGGGATGGGCCTGAATCCGTGGATGATCGAGTTTCTGGGGATCACGGTTCCCATGATCGACACCCGGCAGGTGGAGCACTACATCGATGTGGCAGAGAACGACGGGATCCCGCCGGATGTCTGCAGCCTGCCCAAGAGCACCATCGGCCTCGTCCTGGAGGGACACCTTCCGCGCCCAAGGGCCCTTGTTGCCTCCAATATGCCCTGCGACGGAGGCATGGCCCAGTACACGATCATCGAGAGGAAGCTTCAGGCGCCCACCTTCCGGCTGGACGTACCGCACAACTTCACCAGCACACGCGCCGTGGATTACTTTGCCGGCGAACTGAGGCGAATGATCGCCTGGCTCGAGGAACACACACCCGGCCGCATGGACTGGGACCGGATGAGGGAGGTCTGCGAGGAGCGAAACCGGTCTATGGAACTGGAGCTCGAGCTCTGGGACCTGATCCGGGCAAAGCCCGCACCCATGGCCGCCGAACCCGTATACCTGTCACACCTGATGTACATGATCGCCCAGCCCGGAACGCCCCGCAGCACGAAGGTGTTCAAACGCGTGGTGGAGCTGACCAAGCAAAACCTCGAAAAGGGCGTGAGCGCCCTGCCGGAGGAACGCCACCGGGTCGCGCTATGGAATCCGCCCACCATGATGTTTCTGGACCTGTTTGCATGGGCCGAACAGGCCTACGGGGTCTCTCTCATCATGGACATGCTCACGTATCATCGCCACCCGTTCATCGACACGAGCACCCCGGATTCCATGCTGCGGGATCTGGCGCAGATCATCATGCAGGGACCCATGGCGCGCCACACGCGCGGCCCGGCCGAAAAC
>CAZSUQ010000138.1:0-9808 GCA_964609935.1 uncultured Thermodesulfobacteriota bacterium
ATGGGAACAAAGGACATAGTCCACGCCGCGGATGCTCTCCGGTGGAACGGGAATCTCCATGAGCCTCGTATGGGGGAAGAGGCTGTCTTTGTACTTCCCGGCGAGAGAGTCTGAGAGATAAGGGTCGATGATGAACAGTTTTCCATGACACCGGATGGCAAACCCGGCCTGGCCCAGCCATGCCAGCTCGATTTCCGGCCTCTTCCTTTCCGGACCGCGCAGGAAATCATCCGGGTACGGGACCTCCTCTACGGTCCACTCCGTTTGCATTCGATCCATGACCAATTGGCCTCGGGCTAGGATGAGTAACGGATGACCAGGGAGTAGAAGTCGACGAATTCCCTGTAGTTGTCCACCTGGACACGTTCATCCGTACCGTGCCCGCGTTCCTGGTCTTCACTGGATACACGCAGAGGGGAGAAACGGTAGATCGCGTCGCTTATCCTTGTATAGTGGCGGGCGTCCGACATCCCCAGAAGGAGCACAGGCACGGGAAGGGCCTCGGGGAACAGATCCCTGATCGTATTCTCTAGGATCCTGTATCCCTGGGAATCCGTGCCGGAAACCCCGGAGGCCTCCACCGGACGTCCCTTGATATCCACGGATACCCATGGGTCCTTCACGATCCTCCTGATGCGTCTCACAGCCTCCTCGCTGAAGTCTCCGGGGAGCGTCCTCAGGTTCACCAGGGCCCTTGCCTCCTGGGGAAGAACGTTCTCCTTCGTCCCCCCATGGATGATGGTGGATGCCATGGTCGTCCGGATGAGGGCATCCGTGGCCCTGGTCCTGGACAGCAGGAACGTTATCGGTCCGTCCAGCAGGCTGCCCCCGGCCAGCACAAGCCTCTTGAGGAGCGGAAGCCCGGGTTTGAGGTGCTGGAACATCATCCTGTGGACCTGTTTGATCCTTGCCGGGAACGGGTTTCTTTCGAGCCTGTGGATGGAGGATGCAAGAACGCCGATGGCCGTACTGGCGGGCGGCAGCGCGGCATGGCCCCCTGGGGCCTTGGCAGTGAGTTCCACTGTGAGATAACCCTTTTCCGCAACCCCTATGGAAGCTACGGGCCTTTTTATGCCCAGGACCTTGCCATCCACCACAAAGCCGCCTTCGTCCAGCACATACTCTGCCTCCACCCCCCGCGATTCGAGAAGGGAGGCGATCCCGGCTGCCCCTCTGTACCCTCCAACCTCCTCGTCTTCTCCAAAGGCGAGGTAGACCGTACGGTGAGGCACAACACCTTGCTCCAACAATCCCTCCACAGCCTCCATGATACCGATCAGGATCCCCTTGCAGTCCATGGTTCCCCTGCCCCACACGAAACCATCCTCGATCCGGCCCTCAAAGGGGGGATGGGTCCAGTCATTCCACGTGGCCTCAGAGACGGGAACCACATCCATATGTGCTGCAAGAACCACCGGCTTCACCTCCTGGTTCGAGCCCTTCCATGTGTAGAGAAGGCTGAAATCCCCCACCACTTCCCTTTCCAGGTGACGGTGAACCAGGGGGTAGGACTCTTCCAGGAATGCATGAAAATCCCGGAAGGCATCCTTCTCGATGAGCGCTTCATCCTGCAGGGAAACGGTTTTGAATTGGATCGCCCTGGACAGGTTCTTGACGGCCCTGCTCACCCCATTGGATCCTTTGTCCACAGGGATTTTCGCATTGTGCATCTTTCCTTGGTCTTTCCCTGCCCGGCCTGCAGCCATCTCATGAATCATGGTCAGAAACTTCCTCCGTGCTTCCTTGTATTCGTCATATCTATATCATATTGGGTATGGATTTCCATATGACGCAAGAGGTTCCAACAGGGTGGGATGGCAGTGGGATCTCGTGACCGCCTTTGAAAACCCTCTTGAGGGTGTTGGAAGGGATCAAGCCGGGACACAGGGGATCCATGAGACGGTCACGGGAGGTGGGACTGTTTTTTGGCCGGTTCGCAGGAAGCGGTTCCGAATAGCTCCCCTGCGGTATTGGGGATCAGGTCTGGTCCTTGTAGAAATTGAAGAGGAATTCCTGTTCGTTCGGCGCGAGGTTAAATTTGAAGGCCGCGTCGTTGACGAGTTTTTTCAAGTCCTTGCCTGCATCTTCCAGTCGCTCGTCAGCGATCCATTTGACGGCTCTGCGTATATTCTCTCCCTTGGGCATGATCGTGGACATGGCATTTCCCTCCTGAGACTGAACAAGATCACAGCAGCAGACGTTTTGACGGGCTTCATTCGGAAAGGAGTATAGGTGAACAGGGAATCGGGTGTCAATGTGAGTGATGGCCATGCTCTCAAAAGGGGGGCTGTTGTGAAACGTCTCCCCGGCGGGTCACCGTTTGATCATTGCACGCAACCCCGAGAGAGCCACAGGGCCCAACAACTTCACCCCCAGAGAACGGTACCCGCCCGGCGGCCTTTTGTATTTTGGGTTCTCCACCATATGGATTGCCTTCTCTTTGCAGGATTCCACACAGACGCCGCATCCGATGCAGTTCTCATGGTCATAGAGGTGTTTCTTGTCTTTCATGCCGTGCGCAAAGGTGTTGCACACAAGAGCACACTTCCCGCATTCATTGCACAGGGCCTCGTCCACCTCTGCGATGAAGTGTGAATTGGCCATCAGCGTCATCCCGTTGTACTTGTTCACGGCACCAAGAAAATGGCAGCAGCAGTCACAGCATGTGCAGACCGCGTTCGGGCTGTCAGGCGAGACGTTTGCTGCGAGAAATACAAGGTTTCTTTTCCATCTCTCTTCAGCAATCGCTTTCATCTCCTCTTTGGTCACGGCACGACCGTCCCTGGAATCGATGGCGGCCTTTGCAAAGGCGCCAAAAACCAGGCACCCATCCTGTGGAGAGGAACGTTTGCATTTTTTGTCCGTGAAATTCTTCACCTGCCGGCACTGGCACACGTTCAAAACGGCCAGGTCCGCATGAGCCTCGATCATGGCGGACAAAAGATCGGCATCCACCACATGGCTCTTTTCCTCGATCGTACGCTGAATGGGGATGTTCCGTACGGCAGGAATGGTCTTTGTCGTGTAGTCATTCAGGTAGCCGGTTTCGATGACATCCTCGAGGAGCGCTGCATAGGTTCGGTGCCATTCCGTGTCGATCCCTCCCATCAGCATGTATTCGAACATGCCCGGGATGATGGGCATCAGGGAATAGCCTTTTGAGCCCCCGTAGATCGTTCGGCGCTCACGGCAGGCCTCCAAGAGGGGCTTGATCTCGTGGACGGACCGCTTGGTTTTTCTGGCAACGGCTTCAATCGATCTGGGCTTGTAAAACGGAAGGACCCTGGCCACGTCTGCTTCATCGGGTGTGAACAGGTGCGCAACGAGCTTCACCAGTTCAACACTCATCCTCGGCCCCAGCAACGTCACCGAACTGAAGACCTTCGCGAGTTCCACCTGTGCCGGATGTGCTTCGTTTACTTGAGCCATCTTCTCCTCCGATGGATTCCTCCCTGCCCTTGACACGTATGCCACCTCAGAATTTCAATAGCTTTTTTCCCCAGGGAATAGTAATCTTTCTACCGAACCTTGCCCGCAAATGACATCCGGTCAACCCTGTCCGGGAAAGACTCGGGTTCATGGACGATTGAAAGTTAAACCTTCAAGAGGATAGGAGAAAGATAGCATGGCCGCTCTCAATTTCATTCTTGCCTTTACAGCCCTTGTCATCGCCATCATGGCCTATAAGAAATCGGGCGGGTCAGACAACTGACGGCCGTCTTTTGTTCAGCAACAGCCGGCAGGGCCGCAGCAAGCCTTGTCTTTCCCCTTGATCCAACTCTGGATGATGTAGCCCGCACACCCGACACCCGGCGTGAGCTCAATGGCGTTCCCCTGGCAATTGGTGGCGCAGGCCCCACACTCCATGCATCCGTTCAGGTCGATGACACGGGCTTGACCGTTCTCCATCTCGAACACCCCGTGCGGACACACGATCTCGCACATCCCGCATCCGGAACACGCTTTTTCATTGATCACGAGCGTGGAAACACCCTCCAGATATCTTATTGTCTCCATTCTTTTCTCCTTGGTGATTCGTTTAACCGGAAAATCCTGAGCCGACCCAGGCGACAATGGCAATGAGGATGGCTCCCACCTGTATCGGAATCGCTTTTCGCATCTCCTTTTCCACCCCGGACGGCGAGGTAAAGGGCGTAGCTCCCGTGAAATTCATGGCCAGAAACGAGCTCATTGCGGCTGTAAAGAGAAGGAGTGCAAGTGTTTCCCAGCCCTGGGCTCTCCCCCAAAATGCAAGGATGATACACACACCCGCAATCAGCCCGGTGATCGTCCCTTTCAGAGAAAATGCCCTTCCCGGAATCCACGGGAGGAGTATGGGTGTGGCGACAGCGCCTGCGAGGATGCCCCCTGCCAGTGCGCCGGCGATCATAAGCCCCCTTTCCCATGCCGCATGCAAAGAGAATATGTTGGACCCGATCCCGGAAAAAAGAAAGGCTGCCAGGAGCACCCAAAACAAGTACTTGAATACAAGGGAGAGTTCCACCGGCACCAGAACGGTTCGTTCGGCCAGCGAAAAGGTTACTCTGCGCATTTCCTTGTCGGCCTTCATGCCGGACTCGAGGAACCGGATGATGTCTTTTGCAAAGACGGGTCCCCAGTGCACCCGGAACCCGCATCCCTTCTTGACCTGTTGCGCCGATACCCCTGTGGCGGACAGCTGCGGCAGGACCAGGTGCCTGTGCTCCACCACCCTGTCCAGCCCGGTGGCCACCACCCGTTGGATCACCTCCTCGGTGGAAAAGGTTCCCTTCCCTGCGGCGCACCAGACGTTGACCCCGTTCGTTTCGAGAACAAGCACCCACGCGTTGATGGAAGCCAACTCCTTGCGGAGTGTGTCGAAGCTGAGCTTGTAGTTTGCCGTGACCAGGACCGGGTCTTGAGGCCCCGGCTTCCCAACGCCGTAGAGTCCGGGTGCGATCCTGTATTGATCCCTGTTGATTGCCATGCGCGTCTTGATCGTTCCCAGGATATCCGAGGCCTTCAACGAGGCCCTGACCCTGGGAATGCGCCCTGCAGGCGTATCCAGGAACCCCTCCACGAACCCCATGACCTGGTAACCGGGCAGTTCAAAGGACTCCTGGGTCGAATCCTGCCCTGAAGGGCAGCAGACGCCCTCCTTGGAGGAACTCCCTTCAACCGTTCCCTGAGGTGAATCCGGCGCACAACCGCACGGGTTCTTCTGTTCGCCCTTTACGCCATCAGGATCAGCTTCTTTCCTTGTATCTTCCATGACCCATTCTCCCGCCTATCTCATAGGTACATCTACATGCCTGCAACCATCTTCTTGAAGGAATCCAGGAGGACGAGGTCCAGGCAGTAGCAGGTTCGCGGACCCTCCACCTCCCCTTTGACCAAGCCTGCATCCTTGAGCTGCTTCAGGTGCTGACTCACCGTGGACTGGGCTAGAGGGAGGATTTCAACAAGCTCCCCGCAGATGCACCGATCCGCCTTTTTCAGGTATTCCACAATCCTGACCCGGGCCGGATGCGCCAATGCCTTGCAGATGGATGCAAAACGTTCCGGCTCGATGGCATCCTTTCCGGGTTCGTTCGATGCTTGTCGGTTTCCCATTTTCATTTCCTAGAAGAGGCCCCATACATTATCGTACATCTACGATATACGATGACTCCTCCTTCGTCAACCCCCTTCCCTTTCTTTTTCGATTGGACACGAACAGAGGTTAGCCATGCTCTGGCAGGTCGCTGTATCGCTCCTTGTGGTCAGTCCACAACTTGACACTTCCGCATGGAGTAGTGTTCTCTACTTGTCAACGAATAATAAGGAGTGAACATGAATAAAGCCAAGATGGTCCCTGTCCTTGTCTTCTTTCTGATGATCGTGGGTTGTGCCTCGACACTCTCCGAGAAGGATACGGTCTATCCAACTGTGCCGGGTTTCTCAGGGAAGGCAAATGAGCAGCTTACCACGTTCTTTAACCAGGTGCAGGATGAGAAGGGCCGGAGGGTGGCCGTGTTCGACGGCGACGGAACCGTTCTGGGGCAGGTTCCCCACTACCTGGCCGACGAATGCCTTTACATGTACGCAAAGGATCACCCGGAACGGAAACCCGGGCTGATCAAGGAGATGAAGAATCAGTCCAACGTGTCCCTCCCCTATGTGCAAAACCGTGTACACTTTTTTGCAGGCAACAGCGTTGAGTCGTTACGAAGCCTCGGGGACAGCTGCTTTCATCAGTACTATGCAGGAAAGATCTTTGAGCCGATGCGGAAGCTCATTCAACTTCTGAAGGACAACGGGTTCGAAATCTGGGTTGTAACCGCTTCGCCGGAGACCATGTACCAACGATTCCTTAGCCGCGAACTGAGGATCCCTTTCACCCACATCGTGGGCGTGAAATCGGTCACCCGCGGGGGAATCATCACCCATGAGATCATTCCCCCGGTTCCCCAGGACCACGGCAAGAAAGAGGCGATCGAAACGTTCATCCAGGAGCAGCCCCTGCTCGTGGCAGGCAACAGCCGCGGTGACAAGGAGATGATCGAATACAGTCGCGGTCTGCGAATCATCGTCAACCCTGATGAACACATCGCTCCCGACCAAAAGGAGAGCATCGCGGATTATGCCCGGCGAAACAACTGGTTGATCGTCCGTATCCGCGACGTCCCCGAGCCCGGGTTCCCTGCCGTATCTTCACGCACCTACGGCGTGCGCCTCAACAAAACCAGGGACAAGAGCGAATAAACCCCCCTCTTTCAATAGGTGCTGTCCATGCCCGTCGAGCAAATCCGCCGATTCTTTGCACCCGCACCGCACCGGGAAATCCTGCCCCCCGACCAGGTCAATAAACAATATCCCAGATATCGCTGGAGCATCCTCGAGTCCACGTTCATCGGGTACGCCACGTTCTACCTCGTTCGCAACAACCTTTCCACCGTGGCCAAGGACATGGAGGGGGCCCTTCAGTACGATCACAGCATGATCGGGAACATCCTTGCCCTTACGGCCATCATGTACGGCCTGGGAAAGTTTATCATGGGGGCCCTGTCCGATCGCAGCAACCCCAGGGTGTTCATGCCCTTCGGGCTCCTTCTTACCGCTGCCTGCAACTTCCTTTTCGGGAGCGTGGAAAGCTATCCCCTGCACCTGTTCCTCTGGGGCCTGAACGGCTTCATCCAGGGGATGGGATGGCCGCCCTGCGGGCGCTCCATCGGCCACTGGTACAGCATGAGGGAGCGCGGCACCGTTTTTTCCGTGTGGAACGTTGCCCACAATGTGGGCGGCGGCCTTGCCGGGATCCTTGCCGCCAATACCGCAGCTACGTGGGGATGGCGATACGCCTTCTATTTTCCCGGGACGATCGCGTTGGTCTGTGCCCTCTACCTGTTCCTGCGCCTTCGAGACACGCCCCAGTCCGTGGGCCTCCCACGCGTGGAGGAGTACAAGAACGATTTCGTTGACGAGGGGGTAAGGGACGTACCCCTGGAGCGTGAGTTGGGGACCCGGGAGCTGCTGGTCCAGTACATCCTGAAAAACAAGTACCTCTGGCTGATCGCCATCGCCAATTTTTTTGTCTACATCGCGCGCTACAGCATGCTGGACTGGGGCCCGGTTTATCTTCGGGAGGTGAAAAACGCCACACTGGAAGACGGAGGGATCGCTATTCTCATCCTCGAGTTCGGGGGCATCCCGTCCACCCTGCTCATGGGTTGGCTCTCCGACAAGGTCGGTGGACGGCGCGGGATGGTCAGCATGCTCTGCATGATCCCCATCCTGGGCGCCTTTGCAGGTATCCTCATCAACCCTCCGGGGCACATCTGGGTGGATATGACCCTACTCGCCGTGGTGGGCTTTTTCGTGTATCCGCCTGTCATGCTCCTGGGTGTCTCTGCGCTCGACCTCACCTCCAAGAAGGCCGTGGGCACTGCGGCCGGCTTCGTGGGATTCTTCGGTTACGCAGGGCGGACCGCCCAGGCCATGGGTTTCGGGTGGATGGCGGATCATTTCGGGAAGCTCTACGGGATGGATACCGCCTGGGAACTCGTGCTCTACTCCATTCTCGCATGTACCGCCATGTCGATCCTCCTCCTCTCCCTGACCTGGAAGATCAGGCCAAGGGCTTAAGGGCCAGGTTTTCTCTTTGAAAACATCAACTTACCCTGCCCCGCCTCTGCTCTCCACATCCTTGTAGTTCATTCTGCATCACAATTCATCTTCTCTTCGATATTAATAAGGTAGGACGTTTTCAAAAAGTCCAATAGAACTCTATCTGCACCATCACCGTGTTGAGATGAATCTTGAATGGACAGAGAAAGATTTCAATGTGAGCCTGTTGAATCCTTGGCAAGAAAGGGTCAGGTGAGGAGGCTCACTCATTTCCAGCCTGTTTCCCATTGACATGATTACCCGTCGTTTTGGTACAATATTAATACGCTTTTTTATTTTTATGTCAGCCGCAAGGAGAAGAGGCATGAAGCAAAAGAACCCCCTGTTCATTCTCGTTTCCTGGACGACATCTGCATTCCTTCTTTCATGCGTATTCGCCAGTGGGATCGCTTTTGCTGCACCTGTTGCGAAATGGACGAAACGTTACATCGGAGCCGGAGGCGACGGCGAGGATTCAGCCAAGGCGATTGCCGTGGATGCCTCTGGAAACGCCTACGTGGCCGGTCACAGCTACGGGGCCTCGAACGGCGCTGACTATATCATCCTCAAATACAATTCTGCTGGACAGTTGCAGTGGGAGGCCAGGTACGACGGCCCTGCCGGAGACGACGATTGGGGAACCGCCATGGCAGTGGATTCCTCCGGGAACGTATACGTCACCGGCCAGAGCCGCGGGACCTCCTCCGGGGATGACTGTGCAACCGTCAAATACAACACGAACGGAACCCGGTTATGGGCGGCTCGCTACGATGGGCCTGCCGGCAGCAACGACTGGGGGTCTTCCCTGGTTCTCGATGCTTCCGGAAACGTCTATGTCACCGGAGGCAGCTTCGGGACGGGATCGGATGCTGATTACATCACCATCAAGTACGACTCCGACGGAAACGAGCTCTGGGCGGAGCGTTACAACGGGCCGGCCAACGGTCCTGATGCGGCAAGGGCCGTGGCGCTGGACGGCTCTGGAAACGTGTGCGTGACGGGCGAGAGCAGCGGGGTCGCCACCGGCTACGACTTCGCCACGATCAAGTACAACACGAACGGGACCCAGCTCTGGATTGCGCGCCTCGACGGGCCGGCAGGCGCCGATGACAGGTCCTCCTCTGTGGGAACGGATGGAAGCGGCAACGTGTATGTGGCAGGCTTTGTCCGTGCCACCCATCTCTTGAATGACGACTTTGCCACCGTCAAGTACGATTCCAGCGGCAATCAACTCTGGGTCGAGTATTACGATGGCCCCCTGAGCAGGATGGACCGGCCACGATCCATGGCCGTGGATGCCGCCGGCAATGTGTGGGTCACCGGTGAGAGCTATGACGGGAACACAGGCAAACCACATTATGCCACGGTCAAGTACAGTTCCGCTGGCAGTGAGCTCTGGGTAGCCCGTTACTCCGGGCTCGATGAGAACTTCTCGAATGTTTCCACTGCACTGGCCGTGGACGCTGCCGGGAATGCCTATGTAACCGGCGCGTCCGGCACGACCCACCCCGTGTTTGCTTTGACCTATGCCACGATTCAATACGACGGTAACGGAAACGAGCAATGGGTTGTGCGCTACGGGACCGCGGATACATACAGCGACTTTGGCAATGCGGTGACCGTAGATGCCGATGGAAACGTTTATGTGACAGGCATGACCTATCAGGATGATGCAAACGCACAT
>CAZSUQ010000139.1:0-9733 GCA_964609935.1 uncultured Thermodesulfobacteriota bacterium
CATCCACTCCCCGTTTTCAGACCCTCAAGGCATGCCGATCCAGCCTGCCGGGGCTGAGGGCGTGACCGGAACCGTGGAGGTGTTCGAGGAATTCCGCTCCGGCCTGAAAGACCTTGACGGTTTTTCCCACGTCATCCTGCTGTATCATTTCCACCGCAGCCGGGGGTTCCGTCTTCATGTTGTCCCCTTCATGGATTCCCGGGAGCGGGGCGTCTTTGCCACCCGCGCTCCCAAGCGCCCGAACGCCATCGGGCTCTCTGTTGTGCGCCTGAACAGGATTGAAGATCGAATCCTTCACGTGGAGAACCTGGATGTTCTGGACGGAACACCGCTGCTGGACATCAAGCCCTATGTCCCGGAATTCGATGCGCAAGACGAGGCCCGTACCGGCTGGCTCGAAACAGCCCGCAAGACCGTCTCCGAGAAGAAGTCGGACGACCGGTTCAAGGAATAAGCAGGCAACGTCCCCTACGGTTCCGCTGAATGACGGATCCCCAACGCTCCTCATTTCAAACGACAAAGACTTCTGTGATATCCTACAGGCACTTTTTGTCCGGTTACAGGAATCCAAAAGGGGGAAGGATGATGATTCGGGACAGAATCCTTGCTTTGTTCTCGATTCTTTTTGCTGTGTGTTCCCTGGGTGCGGTATGCTGCGAAGACAGTGGAGAGTTCGACGAAGCTGCGGACCGTGCCCGGCTCGATTCCATGCGGAATCACATCCAGGGTCTCGTGGGGAGCGCTGACT
This sequence comes from uncultured Thermodesulfobacteriota bacterium, assembly GCA_964609935.1. Classification (GTDB taxonomy): domain Bacteria; phylum Desulfobacterota; class DSWW01; order DSWW01; family DSWW01; genus CAYTRL01. The sequence continues at coordinate 749 of CAZSUQ010000139.1, forward strand.
GCTCGGAATCCGCCCACTGCAGGAACATCGCGTTCGGCGCCAAGCCCTGTGGAGGCCCGTGGGAATACCTGATCTATTCCGTGACGGCCGCGGATGCGGATGAACTGGATGACCTCGTCTCGGAATACAACGCGTTCGAGGGCAAGCTGAACAAACGTTATGGCTGGATATCGGATTGCTCCACGCCCGGTCTACCCCAACCGGTGTGCCGTGACGGCCGATGCGTGGATGCCGGGAAGTAACACCGTCCCACGGTTGCACACCCACTTTCCAGGGTTTCGTTCTGCAATCGATTGCCATTGCATTGTAGAGACAGAGAGCAGGGACAAAAGGCCTGCGATCAATGCTGTCGAGCGTGTGAAGAATCCGAGGTACCCGAGTGTGTGAGGTTTGTGATGATTGAACTCACCCGAGAAGACGGCGTGGCGGTGCTGACCCTGGACCGGGACGTAACCAATGCCCTGAGCCTTGAGCTCCTCCGAACCTTGAATGAAGTGCTGAAAAAGATGAAGTCCGATCCTGCTGTGCAGGGTCTTGTCCTGGTCAGCTCGAACACCAAGTTCTTCTCCATCGGGTTCGACCTCCCCCAGCTCATTGACCTGTCCGTGGAGGACTTCAGGACCTTTTTCCGATCCTTCAACAGGACCTGCCTGGAATTGTACACGTTGCCCAAGCCCACCGTGGCGGCCGTCAACGGGCATGCCATTGCCGGGGGATGCATCCTGGCGCTATGCTGTGACTACCGTTTCATTGCGGATGGGCGCAAGTTCATGGGATTGAACGAGATCCACCTCGGGCTCCCCTTGCCCTATCTCCCTGATTGCATCCTGAAAAGTCTGGTGGGGGATCGGTGGGCCAGGGAGGTCATGGAATCAGGGGAATTCCATCAACCTGAGAAACTGCTCCAAATCGGCCTGGTGGACCAAGCACTGCCCCAGGAAGAGGTTCTGCCTCGATCCATCCACAAAGCCCGAAAACTGGGTGCCATGTCTTCCAAGGCCTATGAGGTGATCAAGCGGAACCGCACCGAGGGCGTTGAGCATGCATTCCTGGCCCGCTGGCAGGAGAAAGAAGAGATCTTCCTCGACTGCTGGACATCCCAGGAAACACGGGAATTGTTGAAAGAGGCACTGGAAAAATTCTAGGGTCTAGATGTTGAAGTGGTCCTCCAGGAGCTGGATCTCCCTGTCGGCCTGCGGTGCGGCAAAGAACCGAACGAGCAGCCGGTCCACGAGGGGGCCAACGAGGAACCATCCGGAAGTAAACTCGATGGTGAAGAGGAGGATCGTTTCCTCCCCGTCGGCCTTGAAGAGCCGTTCTTCATGGGCAGGGATGAAGGCGTCAAGCCTCGTGGCAATCCGTTGATTCTCCTCCATATCGGTTATGTTCAGCACGGCACGGAGGCTCCCCACCGGTGTGGAGAGCTTGAGCTCGAACCGGCTCCCCTTGTCGGGCAAACCGGGGGTGAGGCATCGCACTTCACGGATGGACGGGTTGTACTCCTTGAGCGTAGAAAAATCCACGATGTAGGCGAACACCTCGCGAAGCGGGGCCTTGAATCGTACCGTTCGTTCGATGCGTGCCAAGGATTTCCCTCCCTCTCTCCACGATCAAATCAATGGCATCCGCTCCCGGTCAACCGGCCGGCTAGGGGCACTCAACGTAACCGTTCGTCGAACAATCGCCTGGATGGTGCATGACCTTCGAGGAAAAACGTGCGAACATCAGCGATCTCGCCGGATTTGGATTTCAGCATCTCTACGACCCCTTGGCAAGGAGATCCTCCTGGCCGAGAAGGCCTGCCTCCTCCTGGAGCCCCATCTTGTTGAGCGTTTCCTTCCGCGGCAGGCCCTCCTTGTCCCAGCCTCTCAGGTCGTAGAGGATTTCCAGTTCATGGGTAAACTCGTCCTTGTCCATCAGGGCGCCCTCGAACATGCCGCTCTCCACCGGCGTGTTGTACCAGTGATCCGGGAAGTAATCGTCCTCCTTGCGGAAACCGTGCCGCAGCAGGATGCCTCTTTCCAGCTGGCGGCACCGCTCGCCAAAGGCGAACAGGTCCTGCCAGCTGGTGTCGATGCCGGTGGAGGCCTTGAAGCACATGGCCATGTCCTCCAGGCCCATGCGCATCTGGGCCCACGTGGTGAACCGGAGACAGATCCCCAGGCTGTTGGCCACGGCACAGTGATTGTCGCTGTAGTGCTTGACCATGGCCTTGTCCTCGAAGAAGGCCGGGTTGCCCACGTAGGAGAACCCGAACTTCTCCGCAAACTCGGTGGGCACGCCCAGGTGTTCGAACCGCTCCTGATTCACCGGCCCCTCGGCCATGAGCGTGTCCGCAATGTTCAAGATGTCGCACTCCCGGATATCAATGGCCTTGGAAAAGGCCAGGCCCTTCAGGGGCCGGAAATCCGCGCCAACCTCTCGCTTCTTCTTGTTCGCGCGGATGTATTGCGTCACCTCTTCCAGCGGACGGTTGTTCCACGCAGCCACCTTCTCGGCAAGAGGATACACGCCCTCTGCCAGCAGTTCTCCGAATCCTTCCCTGTTACAGACCTGGTTGATCAGGGTTTCGATGAGCTCCACGTTCCCCCATTCGAGCTTGAGCCCTCCGGTGTGCTCCTCGGTGAGCAGGCCGTCCTGGTACCAGTGCATGGAGGTGGCCATCATGGATCCCAGGGTGATGCTGTCGATGGCAAGGTCGGAGATCAGGGAAACGAAGTGCATGACCGCGCCGAAATCATCGTTCCCGATCATGGGGCCCATGGGAATGATGGAGCCGGCTTCCCCCCCGCATCCGTATTCACCGGCGTATTTCCCGGACTTCACCTTCCAGAAGTGATCGCAATGCTGGAAACAGGCGTGACAGGCCTTGTGCCCCTCTGCCAGGTCTTCCAGGAAGCGGTCCACGTTGACCTTGTCGTAGTTGAACTCCTTGTCCTGAACGTTGTACTGGCAGTTCAGGGTCCCGGAGAGCGCGATGAGCCACTTGGTTCCCTTCTCGCCGAAGACCTTGAATCGCGGCTCCACCCGGTTCTTTTCATACACCTTGTCAAAGGCGTCGAAGCAGGCCTGGGGGTCCGCCACCTTCACGCCGCGGGTGCCCAGGACCACCATGCCCTTCAGGTTCTTCGAGCCCATGACCGCGCCGGTGGACCCGCCTGCCGGGCAGCGGAACATGTCGGCAACCGCCATGGCGCCGTGCACCTGGTTCTCACCCGATGGGCCGATGAGCAGGGTGCGGTACCGCGGGTCGCCCAGTTCCTCCTTGATGAGCCTGTCGGTTTCCCGCACCTTCTTGCCCCAGTAGGGCTCCGCATCCCTCAGTTCCACCTGGTCGTCCTGGATCCTCAGGTAAACCGGTTTCGGTGACCTGCCGTAGAACACCACGAGGTCGTAGCCCGCATACTTGAGCTCGGGCCCGAAGTGGCCTCCGCTGAACCCGTCCAGGTAGCCGCCGTAGGAGGGACTCAGCGCCACCCCCACGCCCAGTCGCTGGGAGCCGGGTGTAAAGGTGCCGGTGAGGGCTCCGGGTGCAATGGCCACGATGTTCTTGGGGCTGAAGGGATCCCGCTCGCTGAAGTCGTACTCATCGAACACCACCTTTTGAATGAACCCGTGACAGCCGTACCATTTCCTTGCAAAGGCCTCGTCCAACGGCTCCACATGGACCTTGCCCTCGGTCAGGTCCACACGAATGACATTCCCTGCCCACCCGAGCATGATGCTTCCCTCCCTATTCCATCTCGATTTTCGAAAGAAGCTCTGACAGTCGTGACGCGCTCGCCTTCTTCTTCAGGTAGGTGAGCTTGGAAGGCACCACGAATTGAAGGGCCTTGGTGTCACAGTATTTGACACAGGTGGGGTCCCCTCCGCAGAGGTGGCACCGCATCACCTTTCCCTCCCCCGGATGCACCACCAGGGCCCCGAAGGGACACGCGGTCACACAGGATCGGCAGCCGATGCAGACATCGTAATCGATGCTCATGGAGCCGGTCTCCTCGTCCTTCTGCACCGCCTCCATGGGACACACAGACCGGCAGGGAGGGTTCTCGCACTGCTGGCAGACCATGGGTACGTCGATGCCCATCTCCTCCCACTTCACCACACTGATCCTGGACAGGGCCGGATTGCACATCCCTTCGTTCTTGAGCGAGCAGGCCACCTCGCACGTTCTGCACCCTGTGCACTTCTCGAATTCCACGAAGAGAACCTTGTCATTCTTTGCCTGGGTCATATGTTCACCTCTTCCTGTGCAACGGATTATTGGTCGTGTTCCTCCATCTCTTCCCGGCCGGCCGGGAGGGGTTCACGGTACATCTCGGGAAGAACATCCCGTGTGAAGCCGGGAGGCGGGATCAACAGACAGTTCAGCATCTCCCGGGAGCCGATTCGAACGTGAAGAGGGTGATCGGTCACGTTGAGGCACGCGGCCAGGTCCGCCTCGTTCTCGATCCTGGGCCCGTAGTGGGCTTCCATCCACACCACGTACTTTCCCCGTTTCCCGTTCGTGATGTCCCAGGTCCAGTTGTAGCTTCCAAAGGTGCCGGGCTCGTTCTCCGGAGGCTCCACGTGGGTGTAGTCGTCGATGTAACGACCCTCGTCGAGCTTGATGTTCGACAGCTTGAAATTCCCTGCATACACGGCCTTGCCCATGTACTTTCCCTGGGCCCCGCTCACCACGCGCCACTGATCCGGACTCATGTCCATGGCCTTTTCCTGGGGGGACATGCGGCCGTCCACGAGCACCGGCTCCGGGTTCTCCGAGTTCCAGAAGAGCATCCCGGCCGCCTTGCGATTCAGGTCGGTACCGATTGAGATGCGCAAACTGCTCGTGAGGATGGAGGGGTCAAAGGGGATCGATATGACGATGCCTGAGATGAAAAAATGGGGATAGTAGATCAGGTCCGCATCCACGTTCGGCGTATGCAGCCCGAACCCCAGTTTGATGGCCATCCGTTTCTTCACAACCGCCCGCACGGGCCCGTCGATGTAGGCAGGAACCGAGGACGTCCAGTCGTCGCTGTGGATCGTGATCTTGAAAAAGGAGAAGAAGAACTTGATCCAGGTCCAGATCTTGGCCGAGTCGAACCAGTTGACCCCTTCTCCCCCCACCTCTGTGGGTACGGCGAAGTACTCCATGACCGCCTTCTGGTCCCATTCCTTGCGGGAATAGCCTGTGTGGTAATACGCGCTGTCGATCCGGTCAAAAGCAGGCACGTATTGGATCAGATCAACGTCCGACAGGGGAGGCGGCTGGTCAAAGGAGAAGAGATAGAACCAGCCTTGCTCGCCGGTTAGGGGGCCGGTGATCCCGATCTCTTCCACGTTTACGTAACCCAGGGGGTACGCATGGGAGATCCTCCGGCATCCTGCATCCCCGGCCATGAACACCACCTCGTCCCAGGGGTCCAGTTTCCTGTCCATCCTGTCCTGGTCGTTCTCCTCGCCGAAGGTGAAGAGAAAGCTTCCATCCTCTGTCTTCTCATCCACCTGAAAAGGTATGGGCTCCCACTGTTCGTTGCGCAGCACCATGAGCCGCATCCGTGATATGGGGACCTGGAGATGGGTGTGCAGTTGGCTCCCCTGGAGGACGATCACGTCCGAGAACCGGCTGTTGAACGTGCTGCAGGGATCCGACTCCCTTGCTGCTTGCATGCCCTCCGGATTCTCCACGGCTCTAGCCTGAGCCGCGAAAAGCCCGGTTGCGACCTCCAGAACCAGGGCGGAAAGGAGAGCCGTGCGCACCTTCATGGCAACACCCCTTCTCGATCGTTTCAGAATCAACGCTCCGATCCCTTTTGCAGGGTATGATCCAGGTGGATTCTCTATCCCCACGATATCGGCCCGAAAATGGACGGCACCTGGTCTCTCCTCCTGCATCCCGGACAATGATGGCTGGTTTCACTGGATGACAGAAATGTCCGGTCGCACGAATGACATCTCTTCTCATGAAAAGGGATCGACTCCTGGACTCGAAAGTCCGGGTCGAATTCGATCCCGATGGCGCCCACGTTGCAGAGATCCCGGCACGCATTGCATCCATGACAGCGGGATGGATCGATGGTGAGCCGGGCATCAGCATGGGATGATCCGTTCTCCTCCCAGGTCAGGGCGCCGGTTGGACAAAGGAGAGCGCAGACCCTGCACCCGTAACAGGCAGTCGGTGACACACCGATTCGGTAGGCGGCAAGCCGCCCTTCCCTTTCCTGCCCTCTTTCCATGGACAATACCTCGAGAGCCTCCAGAAACGCGGCTGATCCCCTTTCCTTTTCTGCTCTGTTTTGGCCCTCTTCCTTCCGCTTTTCAACGAAGGGAAGGAAGGTGGTATCCAGTGTGGTTGCAACCATGTCTTTCAGGAATCCCCTGCGACTCGTTCCCCTCGCGGACAGGGATGCCTCCCTGAAGGCTTGTTCCTCATTCCTGAACGCCGGTTTCTCCAGGCAGACCCTGTCCAAGGGTTCCCTTCCCGCCACACCGAGGATCCGGTTGGCTTTCATGAAACCGTCCCTGTTCTCTGAACGGCTTTCGATTGTACACCGTGAGCAGTCCGCACCGTACACAAGGGTCCTCTGGAGACCTGAAGCCCATACGGACAGCAGAAAACGGAACCCCAACTCCTGGACGCAGGACACCTTGAAACAGGTTCCTTCAGGCAGTTCGACCCCGTTTTCCACTGCCTGTCGGCAGAGAACGAGAAGTTCTCCCTCCTGTCTTTTCATGGGCTCAACAAAGGGACGTATGGCCTCAGAAGGACAACGCGTAGAACAAAGGCCACAACGGCTGCAGGAATCGCTTATGGACACACCCTCACCCCCGGTCCCAATCCCGATGGCTTCCTCGGGACAGGCACGGATGCATTCACGGCAGTCCACAAGCCTGCTCAAACCTCTTACACACTGTTCCTGGAGAATCATGGGTTTGTCCATACAGGTGGAACCGTCGTGAACCATTGCTCTTTTCCGCCCTTCCCTGGTCCCGTCAAGCTTCGGCCGGTTTGTCGGTATCGGGTTGGTCCCCTGGGTCGAGAAGGGAACGGTCCCAGAGGAGAAACCCTGCGGTGAGAGCGGCCATCCCCAGGTAAAAATCGGTCTCCGCAGCACGGGAGACCTCGTTGCAGAACGCCGGGACCCAGACCAGCAGGTGCTCGTCCAGAAAATCATTCTGTGCGCACAGGGCGTCCTCCAGCATGCTTTCATCCCGCGTTCGAAGGCCCTGCACACATCTTTCACAAAGGTGAGACATGAATTCCAGCTCGAGACCAATGTGATCCTCGGGCTCACTGTCCCGGTTCTCGAATTCGAGACCGAACCGCTCATAACCGTTCCGCACCTCCAGGGTGTACCCGCTCACCATGATCCGCTCCTCGGTGCGATAAAAGGACTCCCAGGGCGGAGCCGCCGGCCTGCCGGGCCCCACGAACAGACGAAGATAGTCCCACTGATGGCGCTCCAGGTCCTGGGTGGTGATCCCCTTCTTGAACGGCTCCAGGGAAGCGGACAGGAGGCCGAGCCCCTCCACGAGCTTCCCGTTCATGCCGGGAATCCCGGGCACGGAGAAGGGATCTTCTGCCGCAAGCCCCTGCAGGAAACCCATGGAGGGTTCCCGGTAATAGGCAAGCCCCATCAGGGCATAGAGAGCCCCCCTCCATTCGTGCATTGCTTGATCATGGATCATGTTCATGCCTTCTTCAGTGTGGACCTGCTCCCCTGCTCCATGTTCCACCCCGGGCGGTACTCCAGGCTCGTTCTCTTCACCTCCACCATGGGGCCGTTCAGGGGCCAGGCACCCGACGGTGAGGGGCGATCCTCTGTGAGCAGGTTGGCGCACCCGGCCCGGTCGATTCCGTTCTCGTCCAGGTCGCACCATGCTCCCTGGGGAATGGAGACCACCCCCTGCAGGATTCGATCCGTAACGTAGACAGGGATGACCGTGGCACCGAAGTCGTTGTACACCTTTGCCACGTCCCCGCTTCGAAGCCCCCTGGGTTCGGCATCCTCGGGGTGGATCATCATGTGCTGGATATAGGTCTCCCGCAACCAGGGGTTCTCATAGTAGATGGAGTGCGTTCGAAAGCGTATCTTGGGCGTGTTCGCCTTGAGAGGATACTTCTTGTTCGGGTCGTTGATGTTGTCCCAGCCCTCCATGTAGGTGGGAATGGGCGGGATGGGGCTTCCGTACTTGGAGTTCTTCCAGTCCATCTCGGCCAGTTCCTGGGAGTAGATCTCGATCTTTCCTGACGGTGTGGCAAAAGGGTAATTCTCCGGGTCCTCGATCTCGTCCTTGAAGGCGATAACGGGCGTATCGTAGCGAAACTTGTAGAGCCCCTTTGTTTTGAATTCGTTGTAATCGATGTCCACCTCGAACTGGCGTGAGAGCTGCCGCACCCACTCCCTGATCCACGCTTCCCGCGTCTTCATGGGGTTGAACCTCTCGCGGAAGCCCAGCCGCTCGGAAAGGTCCGTGAGGATCTCCAGGTCGCGCTTGCTCTCGAACATGGGTTCGATGACCTTTTCCCGGTGGATGATGTAGCGGCCCCTCACCCAGATGGCTGCACCGTCCTCGGCCTCGAAGTGTGTGGCAATGGGCAGGAGGATGTCGGCAAACCTGGCCGTGAAGTTCATCATCTGCTCGTGAAAGACAAAGAACTCCACCTTCTTGATGGCCTCGATGTTCTTCTTGATATTGGCCGTCTGCTGCATGAAGTTGTGGCCTGCGCCGTAGATCATCTTGATGTTCGGCGGCGGTGCATCGCCGAAGTTCCCGATAACGTGACTGGGGGCCTTCTTCCCCAGGAGCACGACATCGGCCCACTTGCACTCCTTGATCATGGTCTTCACAGGCGGCTTGGTGGGGGGCAGGATGGCCGCGGTAATGGGCAGGGCACCGCCGATACCGCCCACATGGGTTCCGAGTTTACCGAAGTTGCCCGACATGGCAGCCAGGGTATAGCCGGCCCGGTGGAACTGCTCTCCCCAGGGCTGCCGG
>CAZSUQ010000140.1:0-9731 GCA_964609935.1 uncultured Thermodesulfobacteriota bacterium
GCCGCAATGATGCTCATCGTCAATCAAGCCTATGACAACATGGGACTGCAGAGCACCCAGACGCTGGGCGTTATCCTGGACGGATATATGCGCAACACCCCGGAAGGTTTGGATTTCGTCAAGAAGGCAAAAGAAAAGGGCATACAAGCGGCCATTACAGATCGGGACGGTCCTTTCGACGATTACAGCCAGGCTCCGCCATCCAAGAAGCCGCATGGAGTTCCTTGAGTCTTTTTAGGAAAGGAGCAGGATATGATACCCCGGCAAAAAAGTGGAAACATATGGGCATGCTGGTTTCTCGTTATCCCTGTTTTTGCAGCCCTGTTCTGTTGGCAGGGGTGCAAGGGTGATGAGGATTCCACGGAAGGGGCCATCCGGGTACTGGAGCCCCGGCAGGGCCAGACCGTACAGACACACAGCGTGCATTTTGCGGTTTCACTGGATGCGGATCTTGACCCGGCAGGGCTCAAAGTCTTGCTCAACGGCCGGGACATGAGTTCCCACCTCCGGAAGAAGGGATCCCAGGCAGAGGGTTATGTTCACGGAATGGTACCGGGCAACAACATACTCAGCTTTTCCGCACCGGGGTTTCAGGGAGGCAACCAGGCGTCCGAGGTTCGGTTCACATTCGCACCGGTTCCGGTGGATGCCATCGAGGCTTCCAAGGAGTTCTCCCTTACGGGGTTGGACGGTATCGTGGATGTTCTCGTGGACCCCTGGGGGGTGCATCACATCTATACGATGGAAAACAATCCGGATGACATGGCCTATATCCAGGGATACCTGGTGGCAAAGCACCGGCTGTTTCAAATCGATTTTTTCAGAAAGGTGGCCCAGGGGAGGCTTACCGAACTTCTGGGCACATTCCTGGACAGGGGTGTGCTGGAAACGGATCTCTTCATCCGGACCCTGTTTCTCACTTATGAACGAGGCCGCATTGAAAACATCTATGATGTTTTGGTCGAGGAGCTGGAAGCAGGGAATCCCGAGCTTTATGCACTCCTTTCACGATTCGTGGAAGGGATCAATGCCTATATTGAGGATCTGGAGCAAGGCAGGCACGGCGCCACGTGGCCGCAGCAGTACAAGTTGATCAACCTTGTGTTGCCGCCCTATGAGATCGAGCCGATAACAGAGGCACAGATACTGGCCATCGGCAGATTACAATCCTTGAATCTGACCAGCACGTTCGGCTATGAGATCGACCGAAAAATCTCGTGGGAAGCGGTTCGAAACACTGAAGCCCTGGGAGTTATCCCGAATGGCACGCTTCAGGACATCTTCCGAGCGGAGCCCCCGGATCACGCCACCATTCTCAAGGCGGGGGAGCCCCATTATGTGGGCCCCGCACCGACAAAGGGAACTCTTTTATCCGGCAAGGACGCCGCAGGCAGGAACCCGGACCTTGTGGAAAAGAACCGTCTTCAGCACCTTAAGGAGGTATTGAAGAGGATAGAACGGGTCCGGAAAATGGTGTGGGGAAATGGGGCAAGGCCCCTGAGCAACAACTGGGTTCTGGGCCCGTCCATGACCGCCTCGGGGTTTCCTATTTTGAGTAACGATCCACACCTTTCTCTTTCCAACCCTTCTATCTTCTACCCTATACATGGTGACAACAAGAGCTTCAGCAACGGCCCGTTGAATGTTTCCGGAGTTACCTTCCCCGGTCTTCCCGGGCTCATGCTGGGCCAGAACGAGCGAATCGCATGGGGAGCAACGGTCTCCCTGGTGGATGTAAACGACGTCTACGAGGAGGTCGTTACGGTTGACGGCGACAGCAAGTGGGTGACGTTCAACGGAAATCCGGTTGCCGTGGAGGCGACCCTCGAGAGGTTTCGGATCCGTGGGGGGGATTCGGAGTTAGGCGAGTATGCGGACATCCCCATCGACTATGTCCCCCACCACGGGCCACAGCTGCCCGGGGACCCCTTTAGCCAGGACCCGGGCCTGACGGTCGAACACAATCTCACTGTAAGGTGGACCGGGCAGTTTGTTACCCAGGAATTAGAGGCTACATCCGGACTGATGGAAGCAGGGGAAATGGATGATTTCTTTTCCGCCCTTGAGAACTTCGGTGTGGGAAGTCAGAACTTTATCGGCGCCGATGTGAACGGAGAGATCGCTTATTTTCCCCATGCCTTGATTCCGAGACGGATGGACGCGGCCCTTACACCGGAACATCCCCCTTACATGCCCCTTCCGGGTACAGGGGAGTACGAATGGATGGAAGATGCCGGCGGGAGGCCTCGGTTTCTTACTCCGGAAGAGATCCCGCAGTCCAGGAATCCGGACCGGGGATGGCTTGCCACATCGAACAATGACATCAACGGGGGAACGTTGGACAACGATGTTCTCAACGACGACATCTATCTTGCCTACTGGTTCGTTGTGGGGTTTCGGAACAGCCGCGTCTCTGAGCTGCTCCTGGAAAGCAAGAAAGAAGAGCGGGACCTGGAGCGGATGAAGAGGATCCAGGGAGACCATGTATCCATTATGGCCAGGAGACTCCTCCCCTTTTGCCTCCAGGCAATGTCCGATCAGGAGGTACTGAACCCGTACCCCCAAGAGGTACAGGACCGGCTGGAGCAAGCCGGAGACATCCTGGAGAACTGGGACCTGAGATGTAAGACAGGTGTGCCGGATCCCTTCACCGGCGAGGAGCCCACACAGGATGACGTGAATTCCTCCGTGGCTTCGAGCATCTTTTTCGTCTGGTTGAACCGGCTCACCCCGGCTGTATTTGATGACGAACTCGCCGGGGCGGGGACGAGCATGTCCCAGGAAGACCGGATCCGGGCGCTGTTTCACATCCTCGATGATGTGCAGGAAACGCCGGGATCCCCCTATTATGTGCACACCCTGGGTCCCGACGGGCAGAGCCTTCTCTGGGACAACGTGAATACAGTGGACAGGGAGGAGACCTGGAAAGAGATCATGGTGCAGGCCATGGACCAGGCCCTGAAGGACCTGGACGCGCTCATGAAGAGCAACCAGATGGACACCTGGCGCTGGGGAAAGATTCACACACTGACCTATGAGCTGGCGGGCCTTGGTGGTGTAGTCCTAGCCTACAATCTCCCTTCCTACAGCATTCTTGAGCAGATCCTGGGTGTGGACACCAAGGGATACCCCCGTGCCGGTGGCTGGGTGACCGTAGATCCCGGCTTTCACAGTCTCGAGGGCCTGGATTATTCCTCTGTGCACGGTCCTGCCATGCGGATGGTGGTGGAACTCGAAGAAGGGATCATGCGTGCCTACAATGTGATTCCGGGCGGGGTGAACGATCTCCAGTCCCTGGCGAATCCCTTCCGGCCCGTCAAGGTCAACTCGAAACAGCACTACGGTGACCAGATCCCCCTTTGGCTGGCCAACGAGTACCGCCCCCAGTACATCTTCTGGGAGGATGTGACAAACGTTGCAGAATCACGGATTCGGTTCGAACCGAGGTAATTGCATCAAGCATGGAAACCCACTTCCGTGGACATGGATTTGTTGCAATTCAGGAGCATAGCATGTTGTTAAAGGGCAAGGTGGTTCTGATAACGGGGGCGGCCCGGGGGATCGGCAGAGCAACCGCGCTCATCATGGCGGATGAGGGAGCGGATGTGGGCGTGGTTGACATACGGCCCGAAGTCGAGGCCACGGCCCGTGAGATCGAAGAGCGAGGCAGATGTTCCGTGGCAGGGCTGTTTGATATTGCTGATCCTGTACAAGTACACGATGGTGTACAGAAGATCCAGCGGAAACTGGGTGATATTGATGTGCTGGTGAACAACGCGGGTGTTGTGAACAATATTGCCCGCTTGACCAGGATGACTCACGAGGCTTGGGAAAGGGAGATCTCGGTAAATCTCTCAGGCGCCTTCAATATGATTAAAGAAGTCATCGGACCCATGATTGAAAAAAAATGTGGAAGGATCATTAATATCTCCTCGATAGGTGCCACCGGGGGACTTCACAAGCAGATCGGTTATGCGGCCAGCAAGGCCGGTCTCATCGGGCTGACCAAGACCGTCACCTTGGAACACGCCAGGGACGGCATTACCTGCAACGTCATCCTTCCCGGGCTTATTGGAACGGAGTTGGTCTGTCAGATGCCCGATGAGATCAGGAAGGGTACGGCTTCAATCATTCCTGCCCGCAGGCTGGGCCAAATGGAAGAGGTCGGGCATCTTGTCTCCTTTCTGGCTTCCGACAGGGCCGGATACATCAACGGGGCCGAGATCTCCATAGACGGGGGAATGAGGCTGAATGTGAGTTCCCTGGGCAGCCGCAAGGAACTCAGGGGAGAATCCGGGGCTAAAGCTAAGGTTCAAGAATAAGGAACCCGGCGCCAGGCTTATGAATATCGCTCAAAAGGTCGGTCAAAGGCCTATGCCAGAACCCCACAAATCTCTGGAATGAAACGGCCCTGACACTGAAGGACGTTATCCTTCGCCGGACTGGCATCGGCACGCTCGGGTATCCAGGCGATGAAGTTACGGAGAAGGTCGCGGCTGTCGTCGCTGAGGAAATCAACTGGGACGGTGATCGCAAAGCGAATGAGATTTCTCTGGCGAGGCAGGCTCTCACTCTGTCGCAATATAAATTCAAATGGAGTTGGTCATGAAATCATTCAAGAAATTCGAGCCCGACTGGAGAGAAGACGTGCCGACCGAGGGGACTTACCGCTCGATTTTCAAGTACGATCCCAGCAAGTTCAAGCATCCGAGCCAAGCCTGGTTCGAGATGTTCAAGCAAGAATTCGGTATGACCGATGACGACTTCAAGAAACGCCAGCCGGGCGGTGACGAACAAGTCAAGATCGATCTTAAGATAACTTTGACCGATGACCAGATCAACGCTTTCCGTAACATGGTGGGCGAGGAGAACGTGGCCACCGATGATTACAGCAGGGTCAAATTCAGCCATGGCAAGTCCCTCGATGAAAACCTCGACATGCGCAGGAACCTCGTGCGCAAGGCGCCCGACATAGTGCTCCATCCAAGGGACAAGGAGGATGTGAAAAAGATTGTCGAGTATTGCAACGCCCACAGGATTGCCATGACCACCTACGGCGGCGGATCTGGCGTGGTCCTGGGCATGAGGGCAGACAAGGGAGGCGTGGCCGTGGTTCTGCGCACCCATATGAACAAGATCCTCGCGATCAACGAACTCAACAAGACCTGCCTGGTTCAGCCCGGCATGATGGGCCCTGATTATGAAGGGGCTCTAAACCAGGCTCCCGAAAAGTTCGGCTCCAGGATCAGATACACGGGCGGCCATTTTCCCCAGTCCTTTGAGTTGTCTTCGGTTGGCGGCTGGATACTAGCTTTGGGTTCGGGACAGGCTTCCACCTACTACGGCGACGCCTACGATATTGTTCTCAGCCAGGAGTACGTCACTCCAGCGGGAGTGATTGAAACCAAGCCCATTCCGGGAACCGCTACCGGTCCCAAGGTGAACGACATCCTCAAGGGAAGCGAGGGGGCCTATGGCATCCTGGTCGAAGCGAGCATGAAAATTTTCAAATACCTGCCCGAAAACTGCAGGCGCTTCTCCTTCATGTTTCCCTCCTGGGAAGACGCGGTCAACGCCAGCAGGGAAATTGTACAGGGAGAGTTTGGCTTGCCCGCGGTGCTTCGTATCTCAGACCCCGAGGAAACGGAAATCGGACTTAAGCTCAAAGGCTTCAGCAATGGGCTGCTCGATAAATTGCTTAAACGACGCGGCTTCGAACCCATGCGCAGGAGCCTTTGCATCGGCACGGTCGAAGGTGAAAAGTCCTATGCCGTCAACGTTAAAAAACAATTGACCAAAATCGCCCGCGCCCACGGCGCCATGTCGCTCACAGGCTATGCGACCAAGCAGTGGGAGCATGGCCGCTACTCGGACATTCACATGCGCGAGGATCTGCTCGACTACGGCATCATTATCGACACTCTCGAAACGGGGGTCACCTGGGACAACCTTCACAATCTACACAAAGGCGTCCGGTCTTTCATCAAGCAGAGGCCCGGTACCTGTTGCCTCACACACGCGTCTCATTTTTATTCGCAGGGCACGAACCTCTATTTCATCTTCATGATCAAACCCAAGGATGAAGAGGAGTTCTTCAAGTTCAGGTCGGATATCATCGGTCAAATTATTGAGCACGGCGGCTCAGTCAGCCATCATCACGGCATCGGCAGGGTGTTCGCTTCCTGGATGGAAAAGCACCTTGGCAAGGAGCAGATGGAAGTTTTGCGGGCGCTCAAGAAGCATTTCGATCCCAATAATATCATGAATCCCGGCGGCACCCTGGGTCTGGATCCTATGGAAGACTAAACAATTGAATTGAAAAGGAAAGTCATCGTGAGCGAGAAAAACCTCTCCAGCGATGAATTGATCCTGGCCATCGACTCCGGGACCCAGTCGATTCGTGCGGGCCTTGTCGATCTACGCGGACAGATCCTGGACCTGGTCAAGACCCCGATTGAGCCGTATTTTTCGAAACACCCCGGTTGGGCCGAGCAAGACCCTGAGTATTATTGGACTGTACTATGCCAAACGACCCGTCAGCTCCTCGAAAACAATGTTTCCTTAAAGGACCGGCTCAAAGCCGTGACCGTCACGACCCAACGGATGACTTTCATCAATGTCGATGAGCATGGCAAGTCGCTTCGGCCCGCCATTGTCTGGCTCGACCAGAGAAAAGCAGACCCTACAAGGATTCTGCCCTGGTTTGCAGGGCCGCTGCTTCGTCTTGCGAATCTCAAGGAATTCGTCGAATACGCCGTGGGCCTCTGCCGCTCCAACTGGATTCAGCAGAACCAGCCAGAGATCTGGGAGAGGACCCATAAGTGGCTCTACCTGTCAGGGTTCTATAACCATCGCCTCACTGGCAGGTTTGTTGACACAGTTGGGGCCGTTGTCGGGCCCATCCCTTTCGACTCGAAAAAACAATGCTGGGCAGATCGAAGAGACCCCAAGTGGCTCCTGTTCCCGGTGGAACACGAGAAGCTGCCGGATCTGCTCAAACCCGGAGAGACCCTCGGCGAAATCACTCATGGGGCCTCCCAAAAGACCGGCATCCCACGTGGTCTCCCGCTTATTGCGGCTTCAAATGACAAAGCCTGCGAGATTATCGGCGCGGGTTGTCTGGACCCATCAATCGCCTGTATCAGCTTTGGAACCACAGCCACCATCGATACCCAGAACGACAAGTACATCGAACTTCTGAGAATGATGCCTCCTTACCCGTCGGCGATCCCGGACCAGTATTATTCCGAGATTTCCGTCGTGCGGGGACTGTGGATGGTGACATGGTTCAAGGAGGAGTTCGGCCTCCAGGAGCGGCTGGAGTCGACGGATGCCAGGGTTCAGCCCGAGGTCTTGTTTGAGAGGCTCATCCGTGATGTACCGCCCGGATCCATGGGCCTGATGCTCCAGCCTTACTGGTTGCCGGGTCCCGAGGTGTCTTCATCCGCCAAGGGCTCGGTCATTGGATTCGGCGACGTGCATACCAGGGCCCACCTGTACCGTGCCATCATCGAGGGTTTGATCTACGCACTCAAGGAAGGCGGCATCCTTATCATGAAAAAGAACAAGAAAGCCTTTGACAAAATAAGAGTTTCCGGCGGAGGGTCTCAGAGCGACTCCATCGTTCAGATCACCGCAGATGTCTTCGGCCTGCCTGTGGAGAGGCCCCACACTCACGAGACATCGATACTGGGCGCCGCCATGGACGCTGCCGTGGGTCTGGGCCTGTTCCCCGACTTCAAGACCGCCGGGGACGATATGACCGGAGTGGCTCAGGTCTTCGAGCCTATCCCTGAGAATGTCAAGCTCTACGAGGATCTCTATCATCGGGTTTACCTGCGCATGTACAAGCAGCTATTGCCGCTGTTCAAGGAAATCCAAGATATAACCGGGTATCCGGAATAAGGGGGGGAGGATCGGGAAAGTGAATCCGTTTCTCGAAAACCCGGATTGTCATGAGATCGCAGGGAAGGCGATCAACGAAGTTCGCGTTGTGGGCCCGACACGATTTAGAGAAACGCGGAGAAGAGAGCGAAGAACCAGGCAAGGACATAGTCCATCAGGCTGAAGTTGTCCCGGAACCACTTCCGGTCCACCTGCGTCACCCCTTCCACGGCCAGGTCCCCCTCGTACATGGAGGTTGCCTCCAGGGCAACCGCCTCATCGGTGATGGGAAATGCATATTCGTTTTCATGGTTGAAGCTGCGGCCGTCGAAATTCCAGGAGCCCGGCATGAAAAGGCACGAATCGATGTTCACGATCTTCGAGTGCATGGTTCGGTAGATCTCTTCATGACCTTCGGGACGGGGCAGGTCCCAGATGAAGATCTCTGCACCTGCATCCAGCAATTCTCTCCAGTAGTAAGAAGAGGCGTAGAACAGCGGAGCCCCCAGGTCGTTCGAATCCTGCGAGTTGGTGAGGATGCGGACGCGGACGCCCCTGTTTGCCGCGGCAAGAAGCTTGGACCGCAGAGGTTCCTGGGGGATGAAGTAGGGGGTCTCGATGTCGATGGAGCGTTGGGCCTGGTCGAGCAAAACCTCGTACATGTAGTTGATCTGAAACAGGCCCTCTCCATCGTTGTCGTCAGGCTCGTTCTGGATCACCCGCATCTCCACATCCGCATCCGGATCGGGCGTGTTGACAAACGGGTAATAACGGCAGGGTGCCGGCTCCGGCGGACACCCGATCGGCTGTCCGATGACCACCTGCTCGTTGAACCGCTGGATGTAATCATCCACCATGTCATAGATGGCAGGGCCCGTGACGTGGATGTCCGTGTCCCGCCAGATGTTGTTGAACGCCCCCGGTTCCGGTTCCGGAAGGTCGGCAAAGTAGTTGTCGCCGATGTTCCTCCCTCCCACCACCGCCTCCAGCCCGAATTCCGGGCTGTCCACCACGAGAAGCTTCTTGTGGCACCCGATGAGCACGGTTCCCACGAGACCCTGGTTCAGGGGGAGGTAGTAGTGCACGTTCACACCCAGGATCCTCATGGCCGTGGTGATGGCGATCTTCGAGTCAAAGATCTGGGAGATGGGGTGGAACAGGAAGTTCACCTGCGCCTCCTCCAGGATGGCCTTGGTGGCGAGCTGAGTCGCCGTGTCCACACCGGTTCGGTTGTTCTCCACCAGGAGTGTGTAGACGTGAATGTGATCCTCTGCCCGGTCCCTGAGGTCGGTTCGAAGCTCGTAGTCGCTCGTGGCCTCGTCCAGGATGAGGACCTCGTTTCCTCCCACCCTGCTCGTTCCCGTTTCCACGTCCACCTGATCCTGAAAGGCCTCCCCTTCGGGACCACCGAACAGGTGGCCGCACTCTTCTCCGGCGGCAAACAGCTGAGCGGGTGTGATGAACAGGATTGCGGCGCAAAGAACCGGCCACAACAAGGCTTTTCCCGGTTTCGAGTTCCATTTTCTCAATGGAAATCCTCCTGCTTTTTCCTCATATTCCATGTTTGCACCCTCATTCCTTAGCCTCCTGGCCCATCTTGTCCAGGAATGACTGAAACAGCCTCCCAATCCCTTCATGCTTCTCCATGCGGGAGAGGGTAGGGTCTTCCTTGATCCCCTCTGCGCTTTCCCGGAGTTCGAGCATGGCCTGCCGTATCCGCTCCTGTTCGCGAAGGTCCTCCTCCGTGGGTTCCGGGAATTCGATTCCTTTTTTCTCGGACTCCTCCCGAAGATGGGAAAGGATTCTGGCTTTCTGGTCCTGGCTCAGGGTTGGATCGGCTGCATAGA
>CAZSUQ010000141.1:0-9693 GCA_964609935.1 uncultured Thermodesulfobacteriota bacterium
CATCACCAGGCTCGAGACCTGCGGCTTCGGGTTTCGTTGTTCCCGGAAGATGAGCTGTTTCATCGTATGAGGAGGCTGCCCATGCATTTCGTTCAATCTTTAAAAGCAAGGTTCCGCTTCGTTGCCCTGATGCTTTTCATCACGAGCGCAGGATGCGGGGTGTACCCACCGCCCATTATCTGGGAACCCGAGGTTCAGGCCTTCGAGGCACAGGACCAGATCGATCCGCCACCGGAAGACGCCATCGTTGCGATCGGAAGCTCCAGTATAAGGTTTTGGGAAACCATTGAGGACGACCTGGCGCCCTTGCCGATGATCCCTCGTGGCTTCGGCGGGAGCACGATGAACGACGCGGTCTACTATGCCCACCGGCTCGTCACGGTTTACAACCCGAAACTGGTTGTCATCTATGAAGGTGACAACGATATGTTCCTCCGGATTTCACAGGAAACGTTTCAGGCAGCCTACCTCGCCTTTATCGACAAAGTCCGTGACACGCTGCCCGATGTGCCCATCTTCTTTGTTTCCATCAAACCGAGTGTCAGTCGCTGGCATTTATGGCCATACAGTGTCGCTGCCAACACATGGGCAGAGACCCACAGCTCACAAGACCCGCTCTTGCACTACATCGATGTGGCGTCGGCCATGCTGGATGCCGAGGGGTATGTTCGCCCTGAGCTTTTTACAGAGGATGGGCTCCACATGAACGCAGAGGGCTACAGCGTCTGGACGGAAATCATAAGGCCGATACTCATCAGCCACTTTTATTGCTTCTAATGGATTCATGAAACACCGAGACATACGGAAGAGTCCTTCAGCACCCACTCCCGCAGGAACGATAGGATCCCTGGGAAGAAGCTTTCCTATTCTGCGAGTTGCAGGGATTCTTGCCATGGGGTTTGTTCTCGACTGCGACGGACCCGGTTCCGGCAGCATCGGTCAGGGGAACCCTTTCTCCAGGACGTTCATCGGTGGCGTGAATGAATTCCTGGTCACCTCCTCGTCCATCACGGACGGCTGCTACGGGGGCAGGTTCCTTCCGTACGTTCCGGATGTCAGGGTCGAGCGGGAGATATTCGGAAAGGACGAGTATCCGCTCGTGGATAGGTTCAGCGTTGACTTTCCCGGGATTCCGGACGTTGATGTACACCTCATCTGGGATTTCGAAGAGGGGGAGATCCGGGGAGATCCGGAACACGAACCCATTGTCGTGAGCATTGATGTCGGTGCGTTCGCGTCCTTTTTCAAATGTGTGGTCACGTTGCATGCCGAGGGCGTTTTAACGCCCACCAGCGAGACCGAGGTGGACGCCTTCGTTACCGTAAGCCATGTCGATCTCGAGCCCTATGGCCTGTTCCCCTGCGATGCCTTTGATCCCGTGGATCCGAACTGTGTCGTCACAGGGTTCGTCCATGGACGTGAGATCGACTCCTCCCGTTGAGAAGAAGGCGGGAACCTGGTTTCAGGGATGAGAAAGAAGCAACAGGGTGCATCACCAGGCAGAAAAGGATTCGGGAAGGGGAGCTTTTACCGCATTGAAGTGGCTGCTTGCACATTTTGAACGATACCGCCAGCGAACACCCTGGTCCTTCTGCTGGAGGATCGCCATCGAGTCAACGGTGGTGGGGCTCGTTGTGGTGCTGGCCCTTTCCCTGTTTCTGCCCCTTGGGGAACGCTCCCTGATCGAGTGGCCCTACGGGCAAATCGTCCTGCTCACGGTTTTCTTTGCACCGGTCATCGAAACCCTGCTGCTGCAGGCGATTCCCATTGCGCTTGCAAGGCTGGCACGGGCGGGATTCCAGGTCCAGGTTCTGGCTTCCATGGTCCCCTTTGCCGCACTGCATTTTCTGGAGGGTGCTGCGGCAGGGGTCGGTGCAGGCGTGATCGGCGGTTTCTACTTTGCCTTCACGTATGCCCACTGGCGGGAGCGGTCGCGCTGGACCGCCATCTGGACCACTACTGTCTGTCACGGCATCCACAATGCCATGGCCGTGTCCATGATGCTTCCGGGAATGCTGCTTGAATGAGTCGCCAAGCGAAATCCCGGACCCGCATATTGCATAGAAATTTGTAGCGAGAGCGGTGGAAGGCTTCGAGCAATATGCGGGCTCGGTTTATTCCGGTCCCGGTACGGCAGAGATCGAAAACCAGGTCAGGCAATCAAAGGGGAGCCTTTCCGAGGCCTGGACCCCGTTCTTGCCGAGTTGGTCAAAGAACGGCAGGGTTCCTGCTTCTGCAATCAGGACCTTCTCCGCGCTTGAAAATTCCAGCTTCCTGTTGAAGCGCGCAAACAGTCCTTCCAGTTCCCGGTAGATCATTGCCTTGTTGGCCAGTTCCACCACAAAGGCGTTCACGTGGCCCTTCCTTGACCTTCCCTTTTCGCTGTCCCAGTCAGGGGAGAGGTGGGCCGCCATGGCAAGGCGGCTGGACATCTCCAGTCGGTCCTGCCTCACGTCTGGAGTAAGCCTGCCCCAGAACAGGGTGCGGAAGGGGCCTGTGTCTCCCTCGGTTTCCAGGACCTTTTCCAGGATTGCCGATAGCAGGGGGATCTGGCCTTCCAGGGGTTGGTGGCAGGTCGCTCGATGCTTCACCACACCCCTGTTGACATCGGAGGTGTAGACGATCCATTGAAGCCTGCAGTCCCCATCCTCGGCAAGTACGTGCTGTTCCGGATGGACCGGATGAGATTCCACAATCGCTTCCCTGGTGCCGCTCGGATTGGAGGTCGAAGAAGGCCCTTGCAACGGGGCTTCCGCTTCCAGCGTGTTCGGAAAGGCGAGAAACACAGCGATGAACAGACAGAGTCCGGTCATGGCGATCGTGGAACATCCCCTTTTCATACGCAGGCACCTCATCCGGGGAACGTAAATCAAGCGTGTCCGTATCTCTGCGCTGCTTCCAGCATCCATGCAACGTTCTGGACGCGGATGTCTCCATGCGTGTGGGCCGGTGCCAGGATGAAGGGGCCGCCCCCCGCCTTTTCCAGCGCCTCCTGGACGGCACGGCCCACCTCTTCCCTGTTCGCCTCGGTGAGGATGTGGGTGATGTCGATGTTGCCCACCAGGCAGAGCCGCTTGCCCACCTTCTCACGGGCCTCCTTCAAGTCGTTTCCGGCGGTGGGTTCAAAGGCGTGAGCCCCGTTGAATCCCCACTCGGTGAACAGGTCCAGCAGCTTTTCCGAGTTGCCGCAGGAATGGATCATGATCGGCCTGCCCAGGCGGCGGGCCGTGGCGGTGATCTGCCTGTACGCATCACCAAAGAGCCTGTCCAGCATGTCCGGAGAAAGCATGGGGCCCGATTTGTATGCCAGGTCGTCACCGAGGCAAAGCGCCGGCGCGCCTGCGTGGCAAAAGGACTCCACCATGGCAACGCACAGGTTCGTGAAATAACCGATGGCCTCACGGATAAACCCGGGGTCCTTCTTCTGGAGAACCACGAACTCGGAAAAGCCCATGGGTTGCCATAGGTTCTCCCAGACCCCTGGCCCCACGAAGGGGATGACCGCAATCCTGTTCCTCCACCTCCGCCGGAGGAGGCGGTACATCCGCGCTGCAGCCCTTGCGTACCCTGCCACCTCGGGGTGGCCCCACCTGCGCCACTGCTCCGGTGTGTTGAGGATTCCGCGGCTGTACATGAAGTAGGGATTGCCGTGGGCATCATCCACCAGCTTGAAGACCCGGCCAAAGGCATCCTGAAGCTCGGCATGATTTCGGATGCCGAACCTCCAGTAGCAGACAAGGTAGGCGTCAAAGCCCATCTTGGCGTTGGCCCTGAGGGTGAGATCATGCAACCCGAACATGGCCAGGTCCGCCAGGGGGTTCATGGCTCCTTTGTAGCGGTCCATCAACCCTGCGCCCACGCGGCTCTTTACAAAGGGGAGAATCGGGGAGGGTTTCCAGCCCATCACCTGATTGATGATGTTCGGGTCTGCCAGAATGGAAAGGGTGGGGACGCGATCGGTTTCCCGACCCTCCAGTGCTGCAACGATTCGTTCTTCCGGGGTCATGACCAGGCCTTGTTTTCAACGGTGACCATCCATGTTGGCAATCAACCATAGACGGGTGCGTGTGTCAACTCAAACCCGCAACGAGCATGAAGAAAGTGATCCGGGACCCGTCCACGCTCCGGTCTCAGTCCCTTCATTGCCTTCTGAACGTGACAATGGCAATCTGACTGTCTAACCCGAGACCTGCATGAAGCCGCCCCCGCTCTCACAACGAAGTTCTGTGAATGTTGCGGGCTGAAGGCTCAAAGCCTGCTGAGAAATCAGGGCGAATCGAAATTGCCGTAAAAGAGGGGAATAAATGAAAAGAACTTCCTCCTTCGTACTCCTGCTATTCCTCCTGACGGGACTCACGGCTTGCCACACCGGAAAAGAGGGGGAGCAGGAAGGGGCTTCCTCCTCCGGAGCAGGCCTGTCCGTAGAATCCGCGGTCCTCGAGCAGAAAAAATCGCCGAAGATCCTGTTCGAGGAGAAGGAGTACGATTTCGGGAAGGTGGAGGCAGGGGAGGATGTGGAGCACGCCTTCTCCTTCTTGAACAAGGGGAACAGCCCCCTGGCGATCCACAAGGTGCGCACGAGCTGCGGATGTACAGGGGCCCTGGTTTCCTCCAAAGAGGTTCCGCCCGGAAAAGGGGGAGAGATCAGGGCCACATTCCGATCCAGGGGATTCCTGGGGCCTGTGAAGAAGAGCCTCACCGTGGAAACCAACGATCCGGAAAACCGATTCGTGAGGCTCACAGTGAAGGGAAAGGTGCTCTCCGAGGTCACGGCCGAACCCCGGTTTCTGAACTGGGGAACCGTGAACAGGGAAAAGCCGCCAAAACCGGTGAAGCTGAGGATTCGACTCCGGGAAGGGCAGGGGATCGAGATTCAGGAGGTTCGGTCCGAGAGCCGCTCCGTCGTCCTGAATAAGGAAGAGGAGAACGAAAAAGGGGCTGTCTACAGGGTTTCCCTGTCGGAAACAATTCCCGCAGGCAGGCTGGTGGGGAGGATTTCCATCCGGACGAGTAGTGAGAAGGTGCCCGAGGTACGGGTGCCTTTTCATGCCTTTGTGGAGGGGGGTGTAAAGGTTTCGCCCCTGCTGCTGTCCTTCTCTCCGGTGCGGTTGGGAGAGCCCGTGTCTCGTCTCCTCACACTGGAGAAGACCGGTGGAGAGGATTTCACCGTGAAGAGGGTCAAGGCGACAACCGACGCGATTCTTACCGAGATCAGGACCAAGGAGGAGGGAAGCCTGGTTCAACTCAAGGTGACCTATGACCCGGGAACGAGAACCGAAGGACACATCACCGAAAGGCTGACGATCTTTCTGGGAAACGGAGAGGAAGAGATCATCGAGGTTCCGGTTTACGGAAAGATCAGGCAGGAGGAGGGGGAGAGCCTCTCCTGAACCGCATGGATGTCGTTTCACGGGTTTTCCTTCATGCACGAGACCACACCAAAGACAACCATCAGAGACATCACGGCGGTATGCTGTTTCTTTGCCTCGGGTTTCGTGGGGCTCGTGTATGAGATCTGCTGGATTCGAAAGGCCTCCCTTGTTTTCGGGGCGACCACCTTTGCGGTGAGCACGGTTGTTGCCGTGTTCTTCGCAGGACTGTCCCTGGGCAGTTACCTCTTTGGTGGATACTCACAGAAAACCTCGAAGCCGCTGAAGGTTTACGCATTCCTGGAGATGATCCTCGGCGGAATCGCCCTGCTCCATCCGGCCCTGTTCTCCTGGGCCGAGTCCCTCTACGGCCTCTTCTACCCGTCCGTCATGCACAGCTTCGCTCTTCTCTCTTTTCTCCGGCTGGTCATGCTCACCGTTCTCATCCTCCCTCCGACCCTCCTCATGGGCGCAACCCTGCCCCTGTTCTGCCGGCAATACATTGACCGGCGGGAGAGCATTTCCCTGTCCGTGGGGCTGCTCTACGGGCTGAACACCCTGGGGGCCGCAGCAGGCTGCACCCTCTGCGGCTTTTACCTCATACCCCATGTGGGCGTGAACAAGACGATCTGGCTGGGAGGCCTGGTGAACATCCTCATCGGCATTGTCGTCCTTCGGACCGGCCTCACGGCGCGGCTGCCTCAGGGGGCGGAAGGAGATCCGGAACGGCCGACCGGGCAGAAAGACCTGGGCCCGGCAGGGTCTCCGGTCGTTCAGGGAGATAACCGGAAGCAGGCTCCCGCTATGTATCTCCTGTTCTTTTTGTCCGGTTTTGTTGCCCTTGGGAATGAGATCCTCTGCCTTCGTTTCCTCTCCCTGCTCGTGCACAACACGGTCTACACCTACACACTGACGCTGGCGGTCACACTCACGGGAATCGTTCTGGGGAGTGTCCTCATCGCACGATTCTCGGACCGGAGCGCTCAGCGTCCCCTCATCTTCGGCACGGCCCACGTGCTCAACGGCCTTCTTTTCTACGGCCTGTTGATGATGCCGGCAGGATTTTGGAGCAGTGTCATCGACACACAGAGCCTGCGTGTTCAGCTCTGGATCTTCACGAGCGTACTCCTTGTCCCTGCCATCCTGTCCGGCGTGTCCTTCCCGCTCGCCATCCGCATCGTGGTGTCCCGACCCTCCCTGGCCGGGATCGGTGTGGGGAGGATGTCCGCCATCAACACCATGGGCGGCATCCTGGGCTCTATGGCCGTGGGATTCCTTCTCCTGCCCGGGATCGGGCTGCAGAAGAGCCTGCTCATCACCTCGGGCCTCAGCCTGTTGATCGGGTTTTCCGCCTGGCTGATCCTGGAGCAGAGGATCCGACCGGTTCTGCTCGCCTCGATGATCGTGCTCGCCATCTTCAACTGGCTGGCCGTTTCGTTCCTCACGGGAACCCGTTTGCCCGAGGACTTTCTCGCATCCAGGGAAAAGCTCATCGACTTCCGGGAAGGTGTCAATGCGCACCTGGCCGTGGTCCGCTCGAAGAACGATTCAAAGGTATTGACCATCGACCGGTTGTGGCAGGGCTCGAGCAACAAGACGCACCAGATCATGGCCGCGCACGTGCCCATGCTGCTCCACCCGGAACCGAGAAAGGTGCTCATCATCGGGCTTGGGGTGGGGCAGACGGCGAGCCGATTCCTGCTTTACGATGTGTCCCGCG
The DNA here is from genome assembly GCA_964609935.1 of uncultured Thermodesulfobacteriota bacterium. Classification (GTDB taxonomy): domain Bacteria; phylum Desulfobacterota; class DSWW01; order DSWW01; family DSWW01; genus CAYTRL01. Next base: position 7,090 of record CAZSUQ010000141.1, read on the forward strand.
TGGACTGCGTGGACATCGAAGGGGAGCTGTACAACATCATAGGGGAACACTTCGAATCGGAGTGGATGCAGGAAGACCGGGTGCGCCTCATCGTGGAGGATGGGCGAAATTTCCTGGCCCACACCGATGAAACCTATGACGTGGTTTCCATCGAGGTGGGCCAGATCTTTCGGCCGGGGCTGGCCTCCTTTTACACCGCAGACTTCTATGAACGGGCCCGGAAACGATTGACCGCCAACGGAATGCTGTGCCAGTTCATCCCCATAAGGGGATTTTCCACGGACACCTTTCGAAGCGTTCTCCGGAGCTTTCTCGAGGTGTTTCCGGAAAGCATCCTCTGGTACAACACCTCGGAGTTTCTCCTGATCGGCTCGGCAGGAAGCCGACCGGGAATCTCCCTTGAAAGACTTCGTGTCTTGAACGAAAGCGAGGCTGTTCGGAAAGACCTCGACTACATGTACTGGGGTGGGCCCGCCTATCGACTCAACAGGCCCGAGGTGTTTCTGGCAGGCTTCCTGTGCGGACCGGAGGCGCTTTCAGGGCTCACTTCCGGGTTTCAGGTGTTTCGTGACGATCTCCCCCTGCTGGAGTACATCTCGAGCAAACGGCAGTCAACCGAATCGCCGAAAGCGGTGGTGGACCTGGTAAAGAGGAGCCTGGACCCGCCCGAGGGGATCCTCAGGGGAAGAGGTGGTGAGGAGATCCTGTCCCAGGTTCGCTCCATCCGTGAGATGAACCTTCACAACATCCTGGCCGAGTATCTTCTCAGGGGATTCGAGATTCGGCGGGACATGGAACTTCTGCGAAAAGCGATCCGCTGGAACCCTCGGAACATCCGGGTTCACCTGGTGCTGGGGAAGGAACTCGAGAAAGAGGGGAGGGAAGAGGAGGCCATGGATCAGTATCGCAGGGCCCTTGACCTGGACCCCACGAACCAGGAGGCACGCGACCGTCTGGAAGGTGTCCAGGAGAAGAGGAAAGGGTAATGAGGGAAGAGGAGGTGCTCGAGCTTCTGATCGAACAGGGACGCAACTGGATCCTGGGAGAACAGGAACGGGTTCAACTACTACCGTATCCCCTTCGAGGTCCAGGCGTACGAACTCCAGGGCAAATACGACAAGAAGGAACCTCCCTTTTCCGTGGAGGAAAGGGTCCGGGAGGTGTTTGGCCCTTCACAGCCTTCCTGAGATGCGGGACCGCTTCAGGAACCGTTCATCCCGAATCCCTCGTGCCCAGTACGACCTTGATCTCCCTCAACTGGAGCGCGATGACAAAGAGGAGGATCACCGCGGCAAACTCCAGCAGGCGCGCGGGCGAATAGACGCCTCGGATCACTGTGTAGCCGCAGATGTTTGCCAAACGCTCCCACACGGCCAGTCCGGCCAGGATGAATGCTCCGGTAAAAAGGACGCGGGATGCAAGGTGGATGAGTCCGCTCATGATCGTCACCTCCTTATTTTCGAGGGATTCGTCTCACATTCGGAGAGAACCTGTGGCCCTGGACATTGTAGGGCACCATACGGATCGTACCCTCTTCATCCTGGAACCAGAGCTGGAGCCAGGGCTTGTAGATGCCACTGGAGCTCACCGAAACAAGCGGCCCCCATTCCTTTGGTATGGAAGTGTCATCCGGCAGCACCTCCGGTGCGATGGCGGTCTGTGTCGGTTTTGTCCCTTCAGGGAGCTTCGCGCAAGCCAGGACAAGAAAAACCAGACAGCCCACCGAGAAACAGAGTCTTGCTCGAACCCACATGCTTCCTCCTTTCCCCCTGTTACGTGTCAGGGGACTCGCCCGGATATTTCACGAGCCACCTGCTGCGGCTTGAAGAACCTTTGCTGCAACTTCGCATTTCGCTGCGGCCTTCTTCGCCTCGTGCTATATCCGGGCATGTGTTATGGGCCTGTGACTATCTCCTCTTGTCATGAAGGATGAACCCGTTTCATGTGAGCCGGGTTCACCCCATCAGCTTTTGAACCGCATCCTTGATTCGTTCCGTGTCCGGGACAGACAGGTTTTCAAGGTTTCGGTTATAGGGGATGGGGTGGTCTCCGGCGCCCAGCCTCACCGGCGGTTTTCGCAAGGGCCCCAGCCCTGCCGATACTACGCGGGCAATCACCTCGGCTCCCCATCCCCCGCGAACAGGACCTTCCTCCACGGTTAGAAGACGCCCGGTCTTCTCAACGGACCTGAGCACGGTTTCCGTATCCAGGGGAGCCAGCGTGCGCAGATCGATCACCTCCACCTCGATCCCCTCCCGTGCCAGTTCCTCGGCCGCCTCCCTTGCCTGGTGAACCGTGTACAGGAGGCTCACAAGGGTCACGTCCGCGCCGGCCTTCACCACGTTGGCCTTTCCGAAGGGGAGGAACTCCTCGGCTTCAGGGACCTCGCCCTCCACGAGGTAGCAGAGCTTGTGCTCGAAGAAGATCACGGGATTCTCGCTGCGGATGGCGGTCTTGAGCAGGGCCCGCGCGTCCCTGGCACAGCCCGGTGCGGCAACGATGAGGCCGGGAATCCCCATGAGCATGGCCTCCAGGCTCTGGGAGTGCTGGGCCGCCACGGCAAGGCCCACACCGCTGGGAAGGCGCACCACCAGCGGGACCCTG
>CAZSUQ010000142.1:0-9662 GCA_964609935.1 uncultured Thermodesulfobacteriota bacterium
GGTGCAGTGGATCAGGGTCGGTTCGGTTGTGGAGCCTACACCGTCGGAGTAGTTGTAGATGCCTCCGCCGTAATCGGCCGAGTTCCCCGAGAAGATGCAGTTGATGATCGTGGGCTTGCACGGGCCTCCGTTGAAGACCCAGTCGTAGCAGTAGATCCCGCCGCCGTATCCGGCCGCGACGCCGTCGTATCCCCGGTTGTTCAGAAAGATACAGTTCTTGATGGTGGGCGAACACTGGTCGATCCTCATGCCGCCGCCATAGGTTGCGGTCCCGTTGATGATACTGAAGCCGTCCACCACCGAGTTGGCGCCTTCCCCGTTCTCGAAGAGAAAGCCTCTGCCGTTCTGTTCACAGTCGATGATGCAGTTCTCCGGGCCGTTTTCCGACCGGACCGTGATGGCCTTCCCATTGAAGTCCAGATTCTTGTTGTCAGCTCCCTTCCAGGTACCGTCGGCAACATAGACGGTGTCACCGTTGGAGGCGGAATTGATGCCCGCCTGGATCGTTGGCTGGGTGGCCGGCACGTACACGTTGGCTGCGAGCGCACTGCCGGGAGCCGTGGCTGCCATGGCGAGAAAGCAGAGGAACAGGGTGGCTGCAGGGGAGAAAATGCCCTTTCTTCTCATCATGTCTTCTCCTGTTTCGTCTGAAAAAGAAAAAGCCGGGCACCGAAAGTGGCAACCCGGCCGTCTCGTGAAGACCCGTGGCTTTCCGCCCCTACCTCGCGATAGGTTTGGCTTTCTCAGGCTTGATCCCAGATGTCGTATCCGTTCTTGAGAAGGAAAAGAGGAAAAGTGATCAATTATTATTATATGTGAATACGTATAATAATGGTATCACATAACCAAAGAGAGGTTGTCAGGAGAACGTAAAAGAATTGTAAAAAGCCGGTGTTGGGGAGCGATTGACAGGTGTCTTCCTGCGGGGGTAGCGTGTCTGAATCAAGAAGGATGAACGAAACGGCTTTGCCATGGACAGCTTGGGATGACCTTCGGAAGCCGGAACACGTTGTCTGTACCTGGAAGGGTCGGGCCGAAATGACCCGGGATCATTGGAAAAGGAACGGAGGAGACATACATGACAGCAAGCGTCTTTACAGATAAAGACAGAAACTCGACTGAAAAAGGGAAGGGTCGGCTTTTCCGTTACGTTCCGCTCCTCCTGGCCGCGCTCCTTCTTGCTTCCTGCGGCGACGGATCCAAATCCTCTCCTCCTGATCCCGGCCCCCAGCCGGAAGGGGGATTCACGGTTCGGCCCGAGGCCCTCTGGAAAACCGGGTTGGTACCGGCAGGGGACAAGGACGATTCCCCGGCGTGGATGATCGCCAGCGGGCAGAGGATCACGCCCCTTCAGGTCGCGGGATCCCGGCTGCTCCGGATCCATGATCTCAACCTGTCCGAAGGATTGGATGTGGAGGAAGAGGATCTTACCCTGCCCCTGGGAATGGTGCTGCATCCCGGTGGAAAGTATCTGTTGATCAGCACCGCAGGCAGGAGAACGCAGGCGATTCTCGTCATCAACGTGGAGACCGGTGAAATCGTTGACTTGAAAAAAGGCGACTATTTTCTCGGGCTCGCCGCTCGTCCTCCTGCCGGAGACGAGGTCTACGTGTCCGCAGCCGGCCGCGACACGATCGAGACCTACGGCTTTGACGAGACCACCGGGGAGTTGGAGCGGCGGAAGGATCGAGACATGCCTGTTCCCGGCTTTGCCGGGGGCCTGACGGTGTCCGCCGACGGGAGCCGCCTGTTCGCCGTCTCCCAGTTCACGGGGTTCCTTTACGTCTTTGACCTGGAGAGCGCAAGCCTGCTGGGCAGGATCAAGACCAGGGCGAACCCCTACACCGTTGCCGTTCATCCCCAGGGGCACACGGCCTACGTCTCCTGCGTCCGCCCGGACAAGGTGCAGGTCTTCGACGTTTCAGACCCTTCGAGGATCCGGCGTGTCGAGACCCTGGACGCACAGAAGAACCCGGAAGCCCTTCTCGTGAACCCGGAGGGGACCCGGCTCTACGTCACCAATGCGGACGAGGATTCCGTGGGCATCTACCGGATCGACACCGATCCTCCGGAATTCCTTAAGGTGCTGGATCTCCGGTCCACGCCCGGGCTGGAATACGGCTCCAGCCCCAACGCACTGGCCATATCCACGGCAAGGCATCGCCTTTATGTTGCCCAGGCCGGGTTGAACAAGCTGGCGGTGATCGATCTGGAAACCGGCGCGCACCTGGGAGACATCCCCACGGCGTGGTATCCCACGGCCGTGGCGCTTCATGCCGTGGACACCAAGGAGAACGGGGTGACGGAAACCCTGTTCGTGGCCAACGGCAAGGGCATCGGGACCCCATGGGAGGGGTATGTCCGGACGATCCCGGGACGAATCTCCATCCTCCCCGTGCCTCCGGACGGCGATCTGCCCGCGCTCACCGCCACGGTGGCGGAAAACAACGCTTTCCCGTCAAGGCTCTTCGAATTCTCCCCGGGTACCTGGAACCATCCCATACCGAGAGAGCGGGGAGGGCCCACCCCGATCAAGTACGTTTTCCTGGTCATCCGGGAGAACAAGACCTACGACCGTCTGCTCGGGGCCTACCAGCCCCCAACAGGGGAGGCGGACCGCGATCCCCGATGGGTCATGGAGGACTACGAGATCCTCCTTCCGAACCTGTACAAGCTGGCGGAACGGTTCATCGTCTGCGACAACTACTTTTCCAATGCACAGGCCAGCAACCAGGGGCACCAGATCCTCACCGCATCCACGGCGAACACCTACATAGAAAAGATCGTCTTTGCCGACGACCGTCCCCTCCCTTTCGAACTGGAGCAGGTCTTCAACCCCTCGGCCTGGCCCATCAAGGACTACATCTTCCAGAACGCCATGCGGAACGGCATCTCCTTTCGGGATTACGGAGAGGGCGTGGGAGTCGGAAGGGATTTTCTCATCCTGGACGAGGAGTATGTTCACCGCAGCCTGGTGGACCCGCCCTGGTACTGGATGTTCACCAAGGACGAGAGCAAGATGAAGAGCCGCTTCCGTGAATGGGAGTCCGACCGGTTCGCAGGCCCCAACTTCCCCCGCCTGATCTTCATGCTCCTGCCCAATGATCACACGTGGGGAGGCCGCGGGGGCTTTCCGTCCGAGAAATCCATGATCGCGGACAACGACCTGGCCACCGGTATGTTCGTGGACTGGCTTTCCAAGAGCCCCTACTGGATGGAGTCCGTGGCCTTCATCACCGAGGATGATCCGCAGGGGGGGACCGATCACGTGGACCCGCACCGGACCATGATGCTCGTGGTTTCGCCCTGGGTGAAGAGGGGTGCTGTCTCCCCTGTGCGGTACAACGAGGCACACCTCTATGCCACGGTGGAATACATCCTGGGCCTTCCTCCCATGACCATCTTCGACGAGGTTGCCCAGCCCATGTACGACCTGTTCGACTTTGAGCCGGACGGGGAGGTCTTTGACCACGAGCCCAAGCAGTATCCCTGGGAAACAAACCCGTTCGGTACCCTGGGTTCCCGCGGGACGGCGGACATGGAGTTTGCCGAACCGGACGAGGCCGAGGGCCTGATCGAGCTGCTGCTGGCCATGGAGGAGGAGGAGCGGGAAGCGGAAAGGCCGTCCAGGCGTCTCTACGAGGGATCGGTCCGTCTCTGGGAAGGCCTTCGGAAGCACCTGGGCGATATCGGCCCGGACGCTGCAGATGAACCCGGTCGCCCTGACCCCATACAGGTGCTGGAGGCCATGCGGGACGCAGCGGAAGATGAGGACCGATCGAGGTTTGAAGGCTTCCTGGACGCCGGGCACAAAGAGCTCGTCGCGTCGTTCATCCGGAAGCGCGAGGCCGTTTTTGCCGAGGTCCTGCCCAAGGACCCGATCGGGGAACTCCTCGATCAATTCCGGCGACTGAGCCCCAGGCCTGTCCAACAGCGTTTTGCCGAGGACCGTGCAGAGGTGGAGGCCGTTTACAGCAACGGGATCCGGGCCCTGCTCCGTTTTTGCCGGGAGAACGGGCAGTGGCAGTTCGACTTTTCCCATCACTTCGCGCCATCGGTGCGCATCCTGGACGACTCCTGTCGCATCCACGAAGCCTACGAGATCGCCAGGTCCCTGAACAAAGAGAAGTAGCCTTTGTGTTTCATGAAGCCTTCACTCGAGGGCCGGATAAGGTTGCAATATAGGGGTTAGAGAATCCTGGCCTGACCGGGATTCTCCACTCTGTCCACTCTGTTCTCCTATATAGGATTCCTTCCGGAACCGTTTCCCTGCAGGGTTGAATCTCAAGGGTAACGAGCGTGTCCGTTCGCGTGAATGACCAAAACCGGAACGACATGATCAAGAGGAGACAACAAAATGGAAGATAAAAATAGAAGGGAAAAAGATCCCCGCAGGGATCGCAAAAGGGGCGGAAAGGAATCGAGCACAGGAAGATTCGGCCGTTCCGAGGAGGACCGCCGGGATGATTCTAACGAAGCGAACGAAGAGATGTGGAGCGCAATGAACTGGAACTACGGTCCTTGATCCAACCTCGACCTCCTGCATAACCATGAAGCGTCAAAGCCAGGTATGATCCCATATACCCTGTCGGATCATACCTGGCTTTTTACCTCTCCCCCCGCTGTGACCACACTCCATCGTTTTTTCCTTGACAAGCTATTTTTATCATTCCTATACCTAGGGTGTTCCTGTTACATCCAGCACTGCCTCGATCCGCTCGGACTTTGACTATGAATGTGAGTCAACCTCCCGGATTTTGCAAAGGGATACCAGGGGCTCTCGCTCAAGGTTTCCTTCTTTCCGCGTTCACTTTCCTTGTCCTTCTGCTTCCTCAAAAAGGGTCCGCCGGATACATGGAGGCCCTGGGTCTCGGCTCAAAGGCCTCGTCCATGGGCAGCGCCTTTGCCGGGCTGGCGGACGACGGGTTCGCCCTCTACTACAACCCCGCCGGACTGGCGCAGATCAAGGGGAGAAGCTTCGGGGGGGTCTGTGTCATCGGCGCCTCGAGGCGTGAATTCCACTCAAACGGTGAACCCGTAGCAGAGAAGAGTCCCGTCACCGTTGGACCGCTCCTCGTGGGGACCACGAGTTTCGGCCTCAAGAATTTCATGTTCGCAGGGAGCCAGATGTCCACCTTTGGCGGCTACCAGATGCTGGATGAATTTCATGGGGACCTTCGCTTCTCCAGCTACAACGTCCAGTACGCGGTCTTCCCCATGCTCTACGGGTTTGGCTATCGCGTGAACGACTGGTTCTCTTTCGGCGCTACACTCCAGATCGGCATCTTCAACAAGGTCTACCAGGCGCAGCGGCTGGGCGACGGCTTCCTCGGCCGGACGCTGCTGGAGCAGATGGGCATCCCCCTGTCCACGGTGAACGGCGTGGATGACGGCAAGCTGGAGATCCAGTCCGACAAGGAGGTGGAGACAGGGCTCAAGCCTCTGAACGCGGTGAACGTCGACGGACGTTCCTTCAGCTACATCCTCGGCGTTCTTTTCACCCCCCTGGACAGCTTGCGGATCGGGGTGACCTACCGCGAGGAACTGAGATCGAATTACGAAGGAGAGATCAGGCAGGAACTGGCTCAGGACCTTCAGGCATCTCTCGGTCCGTTTATCGAACTGGCCGGTATGTCCGGTGTGCAATCCGCACGGTTCAAGCTGCTTCTCAAGCTGCCCAGGCAGGTCGTTCTGGGCCTGGCGTGGTTGCCCACGGAGAAACTGGCCCTCACCACGGATTACGTGTGGACGAACTGGTCCACCTGGAAAGACCAGGTCATCTGGATCGAGGGGAGCGGCATCAGCGGCATGAACACGATCTCCGTGTCCAAGAACTTCCACAACACACACTCCTTTCGGACCGGCCTGGAATATGCCGTTACGCCGGTGTTTCGTGTGCGGGCCGGGTATTACTGGGACCCCACGCCGGTGCCTGCGCGGACGCTGGACCTGCCCACCGCGGACACGGACCGGCATGTCTACACGGCCGGACTGGGATTCATGGGGATGTTCAATGGAAGGTTGAACGTGGAGTGCTATGTCCAGGTCCTGGATCTTGTTTCACGAACCATCCGGCCCGGAGAAAGCGAGAATCTCGGGGGGACCAAGATCAGCCTGGAGGAAAGGGCGAATGACACGGAGATGAAGATCGGCGGGTATGTCCTGCATGCCGGCATGAGCTTTACGATCTATTACTAGGAAACCGTGAAGAGGTCCCCCCTCTCTTCCAGCTCCTTCAGGAACAGGGCGATCTGCTCGGCACCCTCCTCCACACGTGCATGACACTTCTTGTTGTCCCCTGTGGCATAGAACTGCAGGGCCTGCTCCATGTCGGAGAAGTCGTAGCCCGTGAGGTCCTTGCAGGAGTGGGAACCCAGCGTTTGGCTCAATCGTTTCATGAGGTCCTGTGCAGGCATGATGATGGGCAGGAGGCCGTCGAGGCCCTGTTCGATATCTTCCCTTCCCATGAGGAGCCCGAGGACCATGAGGCCTGCGATGTGAATCCCGCAGGTGAGCGAGCACAACAATCCTCCGTGCAGGGCGCCTGCGGACCGAATCACCAGCGGGTCCTCGATCCCCAGTTCGTCCATGAAGGCCGCCAGGATACTCTGGGAGCAGCTCTCATGGTGGATCATGTTTGCAGCGGCTTTCTCTTTCACACGATCGACCCAGTCACTGGATTGCGGAAGCCTGATCTCTTTCGTCATGGTTTCGTTCTCCCCCTGTTCAGGGTTGGGGTGGAATCTCCGGCCCGGTCAATTATGCAGCATGAGCCAAGACAAGAAAAGCTAACGGTTTCCATTGCAGGACACGGGCACGAAAGTGCGGCAGGGAGTTTGCATCGTTTTTACAATTGTTTTACGTTGCAGTGACAACTGGGAAAGATCGGTATGTTAACTTGTTTTGTCCTGGAGAGTTTCAAGAACGTATGGGCGACGAGAAGGGAAGCGGTGAAGAAATGTTCGAGATCCTGTTCCTCCCCTCGGGAAGGCGGGGAGAGGCTGCGCGCGGAGGGACCCTCCAGGAAGCGGCGCGGTTGATGGGACAGGGCCTGGAGGCCGTCTGCGGAGGACAGGCGGTCTGCGGAAAGTGCAAGGTACGGGTCCTCGAAGACACGTTCCAGGAGCACGGAATCACGTCGAGCCGCAACCACCTTTCGCCCTTGAGCGAGAAGGAAAAGGGCTTTACGGAGGAGCACGGCCTGCAAGCGGGAGAGCGCTTTGCCTGCCTGGCCGAGGTGGAAGGCGATCTGGTTGTCTTTGTTCCGGAGGAGAGCCGCCCGGGAAGGTCCGTCATCCGGAAGGATGCAGGCGGGCGGAGCATGGAGGTTGCCCCCACCATCAGGAAACACTACATGGAACTGCCGCCGGCCGAACTGGGCGAACCGGTGGGGGAATGGGAGCGCGTGTCCACCAGGCTGGAAAGCCGATTTCACTTGAACCGGCCCGCCATTGATCACGCCGCGTTGATGACCCTCGGGCAGGGGATACGGGAAGGAAAGGGGCAGATCACCCTTTCTGTCCGGGAAGAGAAAGAGGTCATCCGCGTGGAGGCCGGCTACAGCAAGAAGGCCTTTGGCCTGGCCGTGGATCTCGGCACCACCACCGTGGTGGGGCATCTGTGCGACCTGGCAACCGGCGATGTGGTGGCCACGGAGTCCATGCTCAACCCGCAGATCGAGTTCGGCGCGGACGTGCTGACGCGCATTGCCAACGCAAGGGAAGGGGACAACCTTTCCCGGATGAGGCAGAAGACCCTGGACGCTTTGAGCCGGATGGCCCGGGAGGTGACCCGCCGTGTCTTCCTGAGCCCGGAGGATATTGCCGAGGTGGTCCTTGTGGGCAACACGGCCATGCACCACATCTTCCTTGGACTGGAGGTGCAGTGCCTCGGCCAGGCCCCCTTCTCACCGGTCCTCACCCGATCCGTCAACGTGAAGGCGCGGGACCTGGGCCTGGGGATCCTGCCGTCTGCGAACGTGCACGTGCTGCCCGTGGAGGCCGGCTTCGTGGGAGCGGACAACGTGGCCGTGCTCATTGCAGAGGAACCTCATGAACAGGATGAAGTCCTTTTGATCGTGGACATCGGCACCAACGGTGAGATCGTTCTCGGAAACCGGCAGCGGCTCCTCTCCGCTTCCTGTGCCACCGGGCCGGCCTTTGAAGGGGGCAGCATCAAACACGGCATGCGGGCCGCACAGGGTTCCATTGACAGGGTACGGATCGATCCGGAAACCCTGGAGGTGGGGTTTACCGTGATCGGGTCGCAGGCCTGGAATACCGAGCTTCCGGCAGAGGACATCGGGGCCCGCGGCATCTGTGGCTCCGGGGTCATCGATGCGGTTGCGGAAATGCTCAGCGCCGGGGTGATCCTTGCCAGCGGCAGCTTTGACAGGGAGCGTGCTTCCTCACGGCTTCGGCAGGGCCGGGACGGCGTGCCGGAGTTCGTCATTGCATGGGCAAAGGAGACCGCCATCGGGCAGGACATCACCGTGACGCAGCAGGACGTGCGCTCCGTTCAGCTGGCCAAGGCCGCCCTTTTTGCGGGAAGCCTGATCCTCATGAGGCGGATGGGGGTGGAACGGCCGGACAGGGTCGTCTTGGCAGGTGCGTTCGGAACCGTGATCGACACGGAGCGGGCCCTTGCCATCGGGATGTTTCCGGACTGCGGCACATCGAACATCCTGGCCGTGGGCAACGCGGCCGGGGAGGGTGCATGCATGGCGCTGCTCAGCAGGGAAAAGCGCAGCGAAGCGGAAAAGGTGGCTCGCGAAGTGGAGTACGTCGAGCTCACCACGGCGCCTGATTTCATGAAGACCTTTGTAGACGCGACCCGGTTTCCGGATCGTTCATAAAAAGGAATCGTTTTTAACGGACCGATAGACTTGAGGAGAAGGAGGAGAAACAGGATGAACGCCAGCGAGATCGCCCAGCTCATTGCCGGCATGGATGATGCCGCCATAGAGGAGGTGAAAAAGGCCCTGGAAGCCGGGGTAGACCCTGTGGAGCTTCTCAAGGAGGGGGTCATTCGGGGCCTGGAGGTCATCGGTGGGAAGTTCGAGACCAAGGAATATTTCCTCCCGGAGTTGATGATGGGGGGCGAGCTTGCCGAGAAATGCATTGCCATCATCGACCCGCACCTACCTGCGGACGCGGGCACCAAGGCAGGGGTCGTGGTGATCGGTGCGGTGAAGGGCGATCTTCACGACATCGGCTACGGCCTGGTGGGCAAGCAGATCGAACTGGCCGGGTTCGAGGTGCACAAGGTGGGGGTGGACGTGCCTGCCATGACCTTCATCGACAAGGCCCAGGAGGTGAATGCGGACATCATCGGTCTCTCCGCGTTTCTGATCACCACGATTCCGAACTGCACGGAAGTGGTGGAGTACCTGCGCGACATGGGGCTGAAGGACCGGTTCCGGGTGATCATCGGCGGTGAGGAAACAAGCCAGGAAAAGGCGGAAAAGATGGGCGCCGACGGCTGGGCTCCCAATGCCGTGGAGGCGGTCACGCTTTGCAAGGGTCTCATGAGCCGCTCATCGTGAGCACGGCCGCACAGCTGCGGGTCAAACGAAAAGGAGGCGCACAATGATCCCGATCATGGAATTCCAGGAGCGATCGCTCATGGGGCCTGTGAAGAAGAGTTCGGAGTTCGACCTTGCC
>CAZSUQ010000143.1:0-9636 GCA_964609935.1 uncultured Thermodesulfobacteriota bacterium
ACTCCGGGCAATGGATTTCGGCTCCACGAGCTTCACATCCACCACGATGCCCAGAATACTTTCCACCTCGGACTTGATCTTTTTCTCCACCTGTTCCATCCCCTTGATTTCGTCGGAGAAGATCTTCTCGGAAACCTCCACGTGGACCTCCAGAAGATCCAGGTTCTTTACGCGGTCCACGTAGATGAGGTAGTGGGGCGCCACCTCCGGGATCTTGAGCAGGACGCTCTCGATCTGGGAGGGGAATACATTGACGCCGCGGATGATCAGCATGTCGTCCGAGCGGCCGGCGAGCCTTTTCATGCGCACCGAGGTCCGCCCGCAGGAGCAGGGCTCTCGGGTCAGGCTGGTGACGTCCCTGGTGCGGTAACGCAGAAGGGGGATGCCCTCCTTTGTGAGGGTGGTGATGACCAGTTCTCCCAGTTCCCCCTCGCCCACCACCTCGCCCGTTTCCGGGTTGATCACCTCGGGATAAAAATGGTCTTCCATGACGTGGAGGCCGTTCTGGGCCTCGCACTCGGCAGACACCCCGGGCCCGATGATCTCGCTCAACCCATAGATGTCGACGGCCCGGATGTTCAGGTTCTCCTCCACCTGTTTACGCATGAGATCGGACCAGGGCTCTGCCCCGAAGATCCCCACGCGCAGCGGGAGGTCCTTTATGGAAATCCCTTCGGATTCCGCTACTTCCGCCAGGTAGAGCGAATAGGACGGCGTGGAGCAGAGGATGGTGGTCCCGAAGTCCTGCATGATCATGATCTGGCGTTTCGTGTTTCCCACGGAGATGGGCACCACGGCCGCGCCGATCCTCTCGGCCCCGTAATGGGCGCCAAGGCCGCCCGTGAACAGCCCGTATCCGTATGCGTTCTGCACGATGTCCGTTTTCGAGGTCCCTGCCGACGTCATGGTTCTGGCCATGACCTCGGACCAGACCTCGATGTCGTTGCTCGTGTATCCCACCACCGTGGGCTTTCCCGTTGTCCCGCTGGATGCATGGATCCTGACGATCTCTTCCATGGGTACGGCGAACAGATCAAAGGGGTAATTGTCACGGAGGTCTGTTTTCAGGGTGAACGGGATCTTCCGGATGTCCTCCATCCCCTTGAGGTCTCCCGGACCGATACCGGCCTTGTCCAGGGTCTGGCGGTAAAAGGGCACATTTTCATGGACCCTCTTCACGAGGGCCTGCAACCTCTCCAGCTGCAGCCGTTCCCTTTTCTCCCGGGCCATGCATTCACATTCTTCATTCCAGATCAATTCAAGACCTCCTTTTCTGCTTCCTCGACCTATTGATCCTTTCCGAGTTCAAAGGCACGCAGGTTCACCGGAACGAGCTTCTCCGGGATTCGGCGGGCCACGACCCGTTTCCAGATCTCTTCAGGGATGTCCATCACCCCGGCGACGGCTCCCACAAGCACACTGTTCACTGCACGTACATTTCCGGCCTTCTTTGCAAGGCCCAGCCCGTCAATGACCCGGGTGCTGGGGTGTATCTCTCGAATCCGCTCGTAGATATTTTCCGGGTAGGTCATCTGGCCCGAGGTCACGGTGGTGGGGTTGATCTCCTGGCGGTTGACAAGGAGGATGCCGCCCTTTTTCAGGAAGGCGGTCCAGCGGAGCGTTTCCAGCGCCTCGAACCCCATCAGGATATCGGCCTCCCCCTCGGGGATGAGGGGCGAGAAGACCTTCTCCCCGTACCGCACGTGGCTGGTTACCGATCCCCCGCGCTGGGCCATGCCGTGGACCTCGCTCTTTTTCACGTCATAGCCGTATTCCATGAGGCTCATGCAGAGGAGTTCGCTGGCAAGCAGGACCCCCTGTCCTCCAACGCCGGCTAGAAAGATGTTTTTTGTGCTCAAGGGGATCGCCTCCTTCACAAAAACAGTCCGGGCCCTCTGGGGGCGGCATCAAGATCCTTAATCCGACTTCTTCAATCCGAAATCTCGGAGATGGCGTCGAGCTTGCAGACCTGCTCACAGATGGGGCAACCGTTGCATATGACAGGATCGATTCGGGCCTTCTCGTCCGATGTCAGGCTGATGGCCGGGCACCCGGTCTGCAGGCAGAGGTTGCAGCTGACGCATTTTTCCGGGTCCACCTGCTTGGGGGGCGGCCTCGGTTCTCCCCGGTGCAACAGAAGGCACGGCCTCCTTGCAATGATCAGGGAAGAGTGCGAAGCGGAAACCTCTTCCTGGAGCAGCTTCTCAAAGGCTTTTATGTCGTAGGGGTCAGCGGTCCGTACGGAAGCGATCCCCAGGGATTTCCCCAAGGTTTCGAGATCGACTTCCGGAACGTCTTCTCCCTTCAACGTCTTTCCTGTGGAGGCATGATCCTGGAAGCCCGTCATGGCGGTGGTGCGGTTGTCCAGGATGAGGGTCGTGGAGGTTCCCCTGTTGTAGGCAACATTCATGAGGGAGGTAATGCCCGAGTGGAGGAAGGTACTGTCACCGAGAACGGCAACGGTTTTCTTTTCCGGTGCGGATCCCATGGCCATTTCCAATCCATGTGCCATGCCGATGCTGGCACCCATGCAGAGACAGGCATCCATGGTTTCCAGGGGGGGCGCCACACTCAGGGTGTAGCAGCCGATGTCCCCCATCACGGTGAGCTTCAGCTTCTTCACCGCGTAGAAGGTTGCAGAATGAGGACATCCCGGGCAGAGGGCGGGCGGTCGTGGCGGGATACCCGCAGGGCCGGATTCGGCCCGGGGGTTTTCCCCTTCCAGCCCCTGTTTGACGATCTCGGGCGACAGTTCGCCGCAGACGGGAAAACGATCTTTCCCCTTGGCAGGGATGTTCAGGGCCTTGACCTGGAGCTCCAGATACGGGTCCAGCTCTTCCACCACGAATACCTGTTTCACGTCCCCGGCAAAACGGCGGACCATCTTCTCCGGCAGGGGATGGGAGAGCCCGAGCTTCAGGAAAGAGGCCTGGGGGCAGGCCTCCCGGGCGTACTGGTAGGCAACCCCGCTGGCGATGATGCCCACCTCACGGTCTCCCTGTTCGATCCTGTTGATCGGGATGGTTTCCGAAAGCTCCTGGAGGCGTTTCATGCGCTCCTCCACGAGCACGTGCCTCTGGCGCGCGAAGCTGGGAACCATCACGTACTTGCGTGTGTCCTTTTCAAACCCGATGTTCGCCGGATCCACGCTCCTCAATGCGGTTCTCTCAACCAGGCATTTGGAGTGGGACACCCGGGTCGTGACCCTCAGGAGAACAGGGGTATCGTATTGTTCGCTTATGCTCAGGGCCTGTCCCACGAACAGGTAGGCTTCCTGGGAGTCGGCGGGTTCCAGCATGGGGATCTTTGCCGCTGTTGCGTAGTGGCGGTTGTCCTGTTCGTTCTGCGAAGAATGCATGCCCGGGTCATCCGCGCACACAACCACCAGGCCCCCCTTCACCCCCACATAGGAAGCGGTGAAGAAGGGGTCGGCCGCCACGTTCAGGCCCACGTGCTTCATGCTCGAAAGGGCTCTCACGCCCCCCATGCAGGCGCCCACGGCCACCTCCATGGCCACCTTTTCATTGGGTGCCCATTCCGCATGGATCTCATCAAAGCGGGCGATGTTTTCCAGTATCTCCGTACTCGGTGTCCCCGGATAGGCGGATGCCACCTTCACTCCGAAATCATGGGCGGCCAGGGCGATGGCTTCGTTTCCGGACAGGAGTTGTTTTTCCATATCAGCCATGATGAGAGACCTGCCTCCTGAAGCGTTGTGTCCGAATTAGACTTCAAGGGATGCGATTCGGAAAAGGAAAATCAATGAGAGCGAAACACACACGTGATGGACCCGGCAAAGAGGCACCAGGAAAAAGGGAATCGTTTCCTGGGCATCTCTAAGAAGCTAGAAAACTTAACAAAAAGGGCTTGCGGAGTCAAATCCGTAAGCCCTCAAATTGTATGAAACTTCGTTGCGGGAGTGATGGAAATATGGAAGATTCCATGCTTACGCCGCTCGAAGCAGAAGGCTTCGTTCAATATGAGGGCTAGGGTCCGGGTGCGGTCATGACACCGCGGTTTCGAGTCGCCTGAAGGTGAATGATCCCTTGCCGTTCCTATTGATCCGAACCCTGATCCGCTTCGATCAGGGCGTCGGCAAACTTCTCGGCCAGGAATACCAGGGATTCGAGATCAAGGAAGTGGGTCACCGAGCGGTCGAACAGGAGCTTTGTCCTGGCCGAAAACCCCTCTTCAGGGGCCTGGTCCCAGAAGAGCATGTAGAAAGGGACCTTGGGAAGGGGGAAGAATGTGAAGGCCACATCTGCATGGGAGGCCTCCACCACCGGCTTTCCGGCAAGGGCCAGGGCGGCCTTCCTGAACCTCGAGGGGCTCCCCTCGAAATGGCGGGCGACCTTTTCTTCGCACCCATGCTCCAGCTCCGGCTTCTTGGGGACATGGCCCGGGATGTTGTCAATAGGGATCCAGACATCGTGCAGGGGTTGATCGCCCGAGAAGTTGACATAGTTGTACAGGAGGATGTTGTCCCAATGATCCCCTTCGGACGCTCCTTCGATGAAAACATCCTTCTTCGACAGCAGGCAATCCCTGTTCAGGTAGCGAAACCGAAGAAAAGGCTCTCCGCCCTTCTCGAGGTATTCGGCTCCCAGGCCCGGCGCAATGGTTGGGAAATCGTGATCTTTCAGCTGTTCCCGGATGTGGTCCGAGGTAGTCTTGTACAGGTCCCGCTTCACATAGATGCCGTCTTCCTGCTGCTTGAAGATCCGGGCCATCAGGTCCTTCTTTTTCGATTCGTCCAGGTAGGGGCAGGCATCCAGAGGCTTCTTTTCAACGATGACCCTTGTGGAAAAAGCCAGGCACGTGGAGAACCCACAATCCTTGCAGTTTGTCTTTGGTGTGGCCTGAAACAATTCTATTGCGCTTACCGGTTTCATTTTGGCCTCAGATGGGCTGGCAGGTAGATTTTTCTTTAATTTAAGACCCTTCAGGTATGTTTGTTTTCGATGCCCTGAAAACCTTTTAGGATGCTCAGCAGGTGCATGGTGGTGTGGGAACGAAAATCCCGGATTGTGGAAAAGGATTTCACAACAGCAGCTTAAATTTTCCGGCCATTGGTGTTGTTTGTGCAAACATACGTTATATTTCGCCCCAAGCTTCTGGAAGGAATAACGAAAACAATCCTGCCTCTTTGCTAGGATTTAGTCGCTTGTTTGGCATCTTGATTGCTTTATAGACCATCGGTACGATGAGTACTAGTACCTACAACTATACGCTGGATCAACAATGAAAAAGAAAACGCCGAAAATGAGATCATCCCGTTCTTTCCTGGGGAGTGTCAGCCGAAAGCTGTTAATGGTTTGCGTGGTGGGAGCTCTCTGGTTTTGTGTCTCCATGTTCACGTCCGCCATGCTGACCACCTCTGTGGTCTCTCAGACCGGAGCGGACGCCATCCTGGAAACCCTGAAAGCAAACGATTCGGATACGCTGTGGGCACTGATCATCCCCACAGCCTTTTTCCTCGTTATCGGCACGCGGCCGAAGAACAGAAGATAACCCCTCCCCAGGCTAAAACCCCAGTTTCCCCTTCCTTGATGATACTGCATCAACTCCACTGCTAAGCGCGCGTTGAAGCCCCCCTTTTGGGCAGGCCGATGAAAAACGTCCATATGCAAGGCAGGCGACAATTCCGCAGGACAGCGGAACTGGACGCGTCGCCCGAAGGGATGACGCGCCCGCAGGGCGAGGGCCATGGACGGCCCGAGTCAAATCCCGAGGAGCGAGGCGTACTTCCTGTACGGTGAGCGATGAGGGACGAAGCCGAACGCGGCAGATGGGCGTTTTTCATCGGCCTGCTAGGGGATCAGGACGGCGGCGGCGATACACGAGGTCCAGAGCCCATTCTTGTTTCCGATGGCTGACTGCGTGACATTGCGGGTTCGGATGATCTTCCCGCTTATGCGCCAGATCTCCTTTTTCTCGTCGTAATTCGAGTCCGGGTCGAAATCAAGGTCCAGGATGGTGGCCAGCATTTCAGCGGCCAGGTCCTCGGCATAATCCCCTGCGATGGAATCGGTTTGGCCGGTTGCATGATGTTCGGAGAGGTATCCGTACTGGTTCCTGTCCTTGGGGATGGCAATCCCCACGGAGGCCGAGATGAGCCGGTGCGGTTCCCTGGTGGATATCTCGCTCATGACCGTGTGAACGACCTGGCCAGGCTTCAATTCCTTGAGGGCTTCCTTGCGGGATATGATCTTGCACCCGGGAGGGAATATGCTCGAAACCTTGACAAGGTTGAAGGGAGCAATCCCGGCCCTGCGCAGGGCCATCTCCACGCTGGCCAGCCTTTCCTTGTGACGGCCGACCCCTTTTGTCAGGTACATCATGCGTGGTACGTACATAGCGCTTGTCCCGTCTCGTTGATTCCCTGTTCCATGAAGGTCTTCGCCTTCGCCCTCCTTGAAAAAAGGAAGGATAGCACAAAGCCCTGGATCTTGCCATTGATTCAAACACAACGGTACGACCTTCGGTTGTAAGAAAGCAGGGGATTTGAAAAGAAGAGGCAAAAAATACTAAAACCGTATCTGCTCTTTGATGACCTCCCAGGGAGGAGATCGAACTTGCCTGAAATCATCATAAAACTTTATGGCGGCCTGAGAACCTTCTCCGGGGAGGGGGTTGGTTCCGGGAAAGAGCTGGAAGAGGGGATCCGGGTATCTATCGAACCGCGGACAGAGGTTCAGGATATCCTGAAGCAGCTGGGGATCCCCGAAGAGAATGTTCACCTGACCTTTGTGGACAAGAAGCGGGTCGCACTATCCGAAGAGATCGGGGAAGGCATGGTCCTGCATGTCTTTCCTCCCATGGCCGGAGGCTGACCCGCAACTTGCCTTCTTCCATCCACCCTCGCAGCGAGGTTTCATGCGACACGCGGGGAAAGCGGAGAAACAAAGACTTTTACGTAAGAGAGGAGGTAAGACATGGAGTGCCAGGGCGGTTTTGCGAGAAAGCTCCTCGAAGTGGACCTGACAGGCGGAAGCATTGAACAATCCCCACTGGAGGAATCCCTTCTGAGGGACTTCCTGGGTGGAGCCGGTCTCGCGGCAAAGCTCTTCCTTGATCGTTTCTCACCAGAGGTGGACCCGCTTTCGGGCGAGAACCCCCTGTTCGTCATGACGGGCCCGCTGGTGGGGACACTCCTTCCCGGGTCCTCCCGGTTTTCCGTCTGTGCACGTTCACCTCTCACCGGCTACTGGGGGGTGGGCACCTGCGGGGGGAATTTCGGCCCGGAGCTCAAGTTTGCCGGTTACGACGGCATCCAGGTCCTTGGCAGGGCGGCTGAGCCTGTCTACCTGCTGATCGAGAACGACAACGTTGAAATACGCAGTGCCGAGGACCTCTGGGACAAGGATATTTATGAGGTGACGCAAATCCTCAAGGACCGTCACAGCGATACCCGCAAGGCCAAGGTCCTGGCCATTGGGCAGGCGGGCGAACAGCAGGTCCGTTTTGCCGCCATCGGAAACGACGGGGCCCATTTCGTGGGAAGAACCGGCATGGGGGCGGTCATGGGCTCCAAGAATCTGAAGGCGATTGTGGCCCTGGGCAAGGGCAAGGTGGTTCCGGCCCTACCGGAGGATTACAAAGAAGTCAGGGAGCGCGTCCTGGAGAGGTGTAAAACCTCCATGGTTGCACAGTCCATGAAGAGCATGGGTACAGCGGCTGCCATGGACCTGGGGATGATGACCGGCGATGTCCCGGTCAGGAACTGGACGAGAGGCGAATTCGACGGGACACCGAAGATCGGCGGGCCGACCCTGACGGCAGAGTATCTGACAAGGGGTCATGCCTGCTTTGCCTGCCCCATCGCGTGTAAGCGCACGGTGAAGGTGGACCAGGGGCCCTACCAGACACCGGAGGGACCGGGACCCGAGTATGAAACCCTGTGTACCTTTGGCACCTATATCGAGAACGACAACCTGGAAGGGATCATCAAGGCCAACGAGCTCTGCAACCGCTACGGCCTGGACACCATCTCCTGCGGGGCAACCATTGCCTTTGCCATGGACTGCTATGAAAAGGGGATCCTCACGGCAGAGGACACCGGTGGGTTGGAACTGAAATGGGGGGATATGGACACGGTCCTGAAGCTGGTGGAGGCGATTGCACTGAGGAAGGGCCTTGGGGACCTGCTGGCCGATGGATCGCTCGAGGCGGCCCGCAGGATAGCAAAGGGGGCGGAGGACCTGGTGGTGGCGGTCAAGGGCCTGGAGGTCCCTGCACACGACCCCAGGGGGTTCCACGGTATGGGCCTGGAATATGCCGTGGGATACAGGGGCGCCTGCCACCTCCAGCACATGAGCCTCTACATCGAGCAGGGAATGAATCCCTTTGTGGAGGCGGGCTTCAAGGACAACTACCCCGGACCCGACAGTGAAGGCAAGGCGGAGATGGCGGTTCACTCCCAGAACCTAGGGGTCCCGGCAGGATCGGCCTGTCTCTGTGTCTTTGTCTTTGCCTGTCTGGCCGCGGACGATGTTGCGGACATGATCCATTCGGTGACGGGCTGGGACTACGGCCTGGAGGACCTTTCGGCCACGGGTGAGAGGCTCTGGCTCCTGCAGCGTGGGATGAGCAACCTCATGGGTGCAAGGGCGGAGGACGACGTTCTTCCCAAGCACATCCTAACGCCGCTCAGCGACGGGATGGCAGCCGGTTCCGTGCCTGATATGGAACAAATGATCAGGGAGTACTACGCGATCAGGGGTTTGGACGAGCGCGGATTGCCCAGGAAGGACGTGCTCGAGAAATGCGGCCTCAAAGAGCTGGCCGAAAGGCTTCATGCAATATGAGGGCTAGCCGGCGGACGAGTTCCCCGGATCGACCGTACGAGCGGTGTTGAGCACCTGCCGTACCTTTTGTGCCAGGTCCTGTGGGGAAAACGGTTTTTCAAGAAAGGCCACACCCGGGTCCAGCAGGCCCTGCTGGACAACGGTGCTGTCCGTGTATCCGGACATGAACAGGACCTTCATCTCGGGATGCCACGGCTGGAGGCGTTCAAAAAGATCGCGGCCCCCCACCCTCGGCATGACCACGTCCGTGAGCATCAGATGGATCAGGCCCGTGTGCTCCTCGCTGATGAGGATCGCCTCACCCGCATTGTGTGCATCGAGCACCTTGTAACCCTTCTTTTTTAGGACCTCGCAGGCCATCTTCCTCAAGGAGTCCTGGTCCTCCACGAGGAGGATGGTTTCGGATCCTTCGAGCGTGGTGGGCTGGGGTGGAACAGGCGGTTCCTCCGGGACTTCTTCCCCCCTGACGCGCGGCATGTAGATCTTGAACGTGGTGCCGTGGTCGATCTCGCTGTAGACCCAGATGAACCCGCCGCTCTGCTTCACGGTTCCATAGACCGCGGAAAGCCCGAGTCCCGTCCCCATTTCCTTTTCCTTAGTGGTGAAGAAGGGCTCAAAGATGTGTCCCTGGATCTCTTCCTCCATTCCGATGCCGGTATCGGTCAAGGCCAGCATCACGTAGGGGCCCGGGACCAGGGGGGCATGCAGGGCCGCGTAAGCTTCGTCCAGGTCCACGTTGCGGGTTTCGATGAGGATCTTCCCTCCATGCGACATGGCATCGCGGGAATTCAACGTCAGATTCAGGATGACCTGCTCGATCTGGCTCGTG
>CAZSUQ010000144.1:0-9596 GCA_964609935.1 uncultured Thermodesulfobacteriota bacterium
TTTGCCGCCGGGGACGTGCAGGACTCGAAGTACAGGCAGGCGGTGTCCGCAGCCGGGAGTGGATGCATGGCTGCCCTTGATGCCTCCCGATTTTTGGAAGAGGCGGGCGTGGGGCATTAGCTGACCTACTGATTGAAAAGCCCTCGCATCCCCAGGGAAAGATCCTCGTAAGGTTCCTCGCATGGCGGTCCCTCTGCAAAGGTGAATCTGCTCTCCGTCAACGGGTTTGCCAGGAGAAGCAGAGAGGAGGAGACCGTCCCGTAACCCGGCAGATGGACACAGAGAGGGGCTGAGGCGTCTTCCTTTCCATGGTGTCGAAGAACCTGTTTCAATCGATCCTCCAGGGGTCCGGGATGGCCTTGAAGGTTCGCAAGCTTTTCATGGATCCAGCCCGCTTTGGGATCGTCGGGATCCCCGATTTCATGGTTTGTCAGCAGGTGGATGCCCGGTTCCAGAGGAGCGACCATGCAGGGGCGTGGGTAGTTCGTGAACAGGAATCCCGCGTTCTGATCCAGGCAGAAAAGGTTGAAGGGATTGTATGCGGAGGGTTCTTCTACCAGGAGTGCCTCCCGCGCCTTTTCCGGGGTAGATTGATTCAGGCACTGAAGAACAAGGTTGCCCCTGGAGAGCTTGTTTGAGTCACGCTCTCCGGTATACCTGTTGGTCAGACCCACCACGAGACCGTATTGATTGACCCCGAACCATGTGCCTCCTGCCTCCAGGTCTTTTCCTGAAAAGATCCTGGTCGTAGGTCCATGGGAGTTCCCTTCCCAGAGATGAGGGGACATGGACCTGCGCGTCAGGAATTCATCCCGGTTTCCAGCCACAACAATCGGGTAATCCCGGACTTGTTTGTAGAGGACGATGGCCGTGCACATTCCGGACTTCCTTCCTCGATTGTCCCTTCACACCTAGCACGAGCACATGAATGGATCAAATCAACTCAGGAAAAGAAAGCAGGAGAGTAAGAACCTTGCCTGTCAAGGATCGTATTTGATACCCTGTAGGGGTATCATGGAAGAAGGAAAGGGTATGATGCCTGACGGTGAATCCTTATCGTAAGTGTATGATTATCTGCCAAGGTTAACCTTGTATGTCTAATACTCGTTTATCAAAAATATTAGAAATTTTAGTCACAAAAAGGGAAAAAAATTTCCCATAGTCTTAGACTCATAAGCAACAAAAAAGGTTCACTTTTTTGTTGCTCTGA
Source organism: uncultured Thermodesulfobacteriota bacterium (assembly GCA_964609935.1). GTDB lineage: Bacteria > Desulfobacterota > DSWW01 > DSWW01 > DSWW01 > CAYTRL01. The sequence continues at coordinate 1,211 of CAZSUQ010000144.1, forward strand.
ATAACTAACGGGGTGTTTATAAATATTCGTCTTTTATGATCATCAGAAGCTATTTGATATCAGGAGGTTATTCTATCAGCATGCAGATCCTTACAGGTACTGACTGGAGGAATGGATGCAAGGAAGAAATATTATAAAGCTGATTTAAATGGTTTTTGCTTTGGTATAGAGTTTGCACAAAGAATTCAATGATATTGTCTATTACAATTATGATTAGAAAAAATTAGCTTAACCAACACCAAGGAAGGAGACAGGACATGAAGAAAGGGAGCAAGCTCGGTATCCTAACATGTCTGGTCGTGATTGCGGGGCTCGTGGGACCGAGTCTCGTGGAGGCGGCTTCGACCACCCGGTACTTTTCGTTCACCCCGGGCAGCCAGCAACTGTGGTTCTGGACCATTACGGGCAAGGACCGGTTCGGAGCCAATGTGACCACAGGGACCATGCCCAAGGATATGGCCGATCCGGCGAAGGTTACTCTTTACTACCCTGGTGGCGGCGTAGAAGCTGAGTATCGGAACTACCGTCCGGACTATCAGGACCTGAACGACTGGAAGATCGCCCTGCCGGGTGTGGAACCGACCACGGAACTTGTTGCGGTCAATCTGGCCGGCTCGTCAACGGGCACGAACTACACGCTCCAGATGTGGGGCGAGGACTCCGGGACCAACGTGACGGCCATGTCTTCTCCCAGTGCCGCCCCTGCATACGACAACGTTGGGAACGCGGAGTTCGTCTGGTTCGGTCAGACCACGGCCTCTGAGCCCACGTGGTGGTGTGAGGATCAGACAGCGGCTGCAGCAAAGGGCGAGCCCGGCCCGGCCTTGTCGTTTATCTACACGCTGGACGACATCGCCATCGATGCCGAGGAAGAGGTCACGTTCTGGATCGGCGGTTTTGTAACGAATAATCTGGCTGGGTTGGAGACGGGCAGTGCCGCTTACGGTATCCTGGAAGGCAACATGCAGCTGAAAGCCAATCTGGACGAGGATGGGGACGGATACTATCCCCTTCTGAACCAAGCGGATGCGCTCTATGATTGCGATGACAACGATGGGGACGACCCTGCGATATGCGCGACCTGTGTTTGCGGGGACGCGGACTGTGTTCCCTGTGCCCGCTGCATCTACAAGGATGCTGCAGGTGAGGTAGCCGGGGACGGCGTGGACACCAACTGCAACGGGCAGGACGACTGCTTCATCGCCACGGCCTCCTTTGGTACGCCCATGGAAGGGAAGATCGAAGCCCTCAGGGATTTCCGTGACAGCGTGCTGATGAATTCACACTGGGGACGCGTGCTGGTGGACACCTACTATCACCTGAGCCCCTCGGTTGCGAGCTACATCGACAGCCACGGAGCTGTGAAGGCCGCTGTACGCACGGCACTGCTGCCGGTTGTGGGTGCGACCTGGGTTGTGAACTCACACAAGGGAGCGGTTGCGGCCCTGGCGCTTGGGTTTGTTGCCCTGGGGCTGGTCGTGAGGAGAAAAGAGAAGATGAGAAGCGTGCTGGTGGTGCTGCTTGCGGTTGGGTTTATCGGGATGCCTGTTCTTGCCTCAGCGGATGTGGATGCCCTTGAGACGGCGCTCGAGGAAGGCAAGAGCTGTTCCGAGGCGGTCAAGGCTCTCATCGAGGCCGGTGTGCCGGAGGCCGAGGTTGTGAAGGCGGCCCTGGAGCGATCCGACAAGTGCAGCGAGACCGAGATCATCACCTCTGCCATCCAGGCGGGGGCAGATCCGTTCACGGTTGCCTATGTGGCCAAGGAAGCGAACGTGGATCTGGCCAATGTGGTGGATCCGATCAGCGACACCCCGGCTCCGAGCGCGGGACCGGGTGCTCCTGTGATCGTGACCGGTACGGGCAGCACGTGGGGATCCAGCCATTATGTTGCGAGCCCTTCGCTGTAAAAGGGTAAAAACTGTCTCCTGATTGTAGTTGTACCGAGCGAATCAGTGACGTATGGTGAGAGGCCGGGAACCTCAAGTTCCCGGCCTCTTTTTATTTCGGCTGCACGCGTATTCCTCCGTGCATTCATCCATGCCCCCCCGCAAGGTTGCAAAGTTGATTTCTAAAGGATCGCGCATCGAACCTTTCGCCCTTGTTTGGATCTGCTTCAATCCAAGAGAACATTCGATTCGAGATGTTTGTTTTGATGGAGCAGGCGGGGCAGGGCGAGGTCCTGTGAGTTGCCTTCAAGGTTTGCGATGCATACGGATCCGGAGCAGGGTGAACACGGCCTTTAGGCCATCCTTCCACTTCAGCTTCTTCCCTTCCGTGTCCCTTCTCGGGTGATAGGAGATGGGAACCTCCACGATGGAATGCCCGGCAAGCGAGACCTTTGCTGTAAACTCCGAGCAGAATTCGAACCCTGAACGGGTCAGTTGAATCTCCTCGAGCAATCCCCTTGTAAACATCTTGTAGCAGGTGGGTTGGTCGGTAAGGCGGGTGCCGTAGAGGCTGTTGGTGAGCCAGGTAACGATCTTTCTTCCGTAATAAAAGAGGATGGTCATTGAAAAAGAGCTGAAATAACCCAGTCGGTAATACGCCAGGGGGCTCATTCGGTAGTAATCAGGAGTTCCAAGGACACGGGAGCCGTACACAACGGTGGCATTCCCTTGAAGGATCGGCTGCATCAATCGTTCAATATCCGCGGGGTCATACTCCAGGTCCGCGTCCTGAATAATGATGACTTCACCGGTGGCTTCCCGGAGTGCCGTATGGATCGCCGCCCCCTTTCCGCGATTCGAGGGATGTCGCAACAAGGAAAATTTACGAGCCTCCCATCGGTCCAGGATCTCCCGGGTACGGTCCGTTGACCCGTCGTCCACGACGATGATCTCTTTTTCCATGGGGAGGGACAGGACGCGCCCCAGGATTTCCCCTATGGTGTTTTCCTCGTTGTAAACCGGGATGATGATCGTGAGTTTCATTCTTGGTCAGAGGTGCAGCTTTGTAGGATCTCTTGTCGGAGGATCCGGTTTTGGTAATACCAGTTCAGCAGATGGTCCTTCAGGTGGTTGGCCGTATCCGGATAGGATGCGATCCGGTTCACTTCTTCATCAACGGTAGGCCCCATACGGTAGAGGGCATAGCTTGAGCCGTCCGGTTCGTGAGTGGCGATGAGCTTCCAGTCCCGGGTGCGAACGGATGCCAACCGGTGGCGGGTCTTTTCCGGTATGCGACGGCACTGATAGCCGCAGACGCTGTTTTCTGAAAAGGCGATCCCCGGCCAGTTTCCCGGTTGGCCGTTGATCAGGGGAAGCAGGGATCGACCCTGAAGAGGATTCTCGGCAGAAATCCCCACCATCTCCTGCAGGGTGGGCAGGATGTCCAGGCTTTCCACCACTTCCTTGACAACCCTTCTGCCCGGGATGGAAGGGGGGTAACGGATGATCAGGGGTACATGAATGGTTTCATCAAACAGGGTTCCGGCCCAGTTTGTTGAGGCATGGCCAATGACGCCGTGATCCAGGAGTTCCTCTCCATGATCGGCCGTGATGATCAGAATCGTGGAGTCCAGGAGCCCTTCCTCCAGAAGAAAGCGGTAAAGGGAGCCCACCGTATCGTCGGCCATTCGAACCTCACCGTCGTACAGCGCCATCAGCCCGGGTTTTTCCTTTTCAGTCAATGTGAGCGTTCCCTTCGGGATGATCACCTTGGACCGAACGATCTTGAGCCCCTCTTCATCCGCATTCGGGGCCTCGGGATCGTTTTGGCTCGAGAACATCTTCCGGTACGCTCCCGAAGGGTTGTAGGGAAGGTGGGGTGTCTTGTTGATGTGATACCAGCAAAAGAACGGCTGCCCCCGGTTCTCTTTGACCCAGGAGAAGAACTGTTCCGGTTTGAACCCGTACGTGAGATCCTCCTGAAATCCGAGCCGGGAATAGTTCGAGTCCTCCTCCATATTTCCCCATCCGGGAATGCGATATCCCGCATTCCGCCACGCAAGAAGGGGAGCGCTTTTTTTGCAAGGAAAGTGATCGCCCCTGGCTTCCACACCGTGGACCGATGGGTAGGTTCCCGTAAAGATGGACACCATGGCAGGGGAGGTCCACCCCCCCTGGGTGAAGGCGTTCTGGAAGAGAACCCCTTCCGCTGCGATTTGATCCAACCAGGGACTGGTGGGCTTGGTGTAGCCGTAACAGCCGATGTGATCGGTACGAAGCGAGTCGATCGTTACGAGAAGAACAGAGGGTGTCTCGACGGTGTTGCCCGGGTCTGATTCAGAGCCGGCGGCAGAGATGCACAGAAGGACGAGAAACGAAACCAGCAGGAACCCGCGCTTCGAAGCTCTGGATGCGGCCTGAGAGGGCATGATGAACTCGCTTTCAGCGCTGAACAATCTTGCAGGAGAATCCCTTTTCTTCGAGGAGGTTCTTTTGAGGCCGTGCACCCTGCTCGGAGAAGTAGCAGCCTACGAGGATTCGAGTCAGGACTTTTCCATCCGTGGTGGGGTAGGATTGATCGTAAGGGAAAAAGTTTTTCTGTATGAGTTCCGCTGTAAGCTTTCCGGCACGTTCGTCCTCAAGAAAACGTCCGCATTCCACCGTATAAGCGAACCGCATGATCTCGGGCTGACCTTCGGGGCGCTGCTCCTTCATCATCCTGCCAAGGGTGCTTCTCGCGTCTTCTTTTGATGCGTAGTTTCCCACGAGGATTCGGTACCAGATTCCGTCCTGTGTTACACCAAAAAGGGACTGGGAAACACTTCCCAGGACCTCTATGGGGACGACATAGGCGGGCAGGTAGTTGCTCAGGAGTTCTCTTTCCGTGGTTTCGGATTCCTCCAGGTCCTTGTAAGACCCCACGTAGATGGAATAGGGACGAGGTTTCAGGGTCACGCTTTCCAACACCTCGCTGCCCTCTCCCTCCGGGATCGTGATTGCGGGAATGTTTTGGGTGTCGTCGAGGAGGTTCTCTTGGGAGACAATGCCTCCTTCATGGTCCAATACATCACCCGGTGCCGGTCTCTCTTCTCCTGCTGTTTTTGTCTGTAAGGAAGAGGATTCCAAAAGGGGAGGTGCGGTCTTGTCCTTGGAGGAAGGCGCTGGGACTTCCGTATCCGTGAGGACCGTCTCTTTCGGGGGTTCTCCCCCGGATGTCGCCGTGCCTGTTTGATTGTCTGAGGATTTTATGCGAAAAAACAGGACAAGGGCCCCGATGAACACCACCAGGAGCAATCCGCTGATGACAAGAAACCCGAGCCTTTTGCGGGGTGGCGTCCCCGTGGGGGGGGCGTCTGACTCGACCGTGTTCGGCGTATGGTTGTTCTGTTCCAGCGCTCTTCTCCTCTTGCTTCCTGGTGGGTCATTGACATACTAAAAAACATATCTATGTGTTCAAATGACCTTTGACATCACTTCTTATTGTATAAGGTTTTGAGCAGATGTCAATTTTTTCGAAATTGACGAATCAGAAGAGCCCTCGTGCGGGAAAAGGAGAGGAATCGCCTTCCACGTTCGCTCCCTTGTTCTCCTCTCGAATGCCTGCGTGTTGCCAAGGTATGCTCTGGCTTATCCTCTTTATCCTCCTCCCATTGCCCGCATACTGGAACAGTTTTGATGCCTCGTGGCATTTCGACGATACGAGCAACATTCTGGAGAATCGAGACGTGCATATGGATCGTTTCTCCTGGGAAGCCCTGAAAAAGGCTGCGCTGAGCCATCCCGGAGGGTGGAGACCTGTTGCCTACCTGTCCTTTGCCTGCAACCACCTCCTGAACGGGACCGATGTATTCGGTTATCACGTTTTCAACGTTCTTCTGCTCGGACTGACCGGTACCTTCTTCTTCCTCTGCCTCCGATTCATCCTGACGGACGCCTCGAGAAAGAACCCGATCCGTTTCCATCCTGATGCCGTTGCATTCTCTGTGGCAGCCCTCTGGGTGGTTCACCCGCTTCACACGCAAACCGTCACCTACGTCGTCCAGCGGATGAACCTGATGGCTTCCCTGTTTTCCACGCTCGCTTTTTTCCTCTACCTCTCAGGCAGGGGAAGGGAAGCCGCTCTGCACCGAGGGGCCTTCTTCGCTCTGGCGTTTCTTTCCTTCCTCCTTGCCCTCGGATCAAAGGAGAATGCAGCCGTCCTCCCCCTTCTTCTTCTCCTCTACGAGTGGATCTTCAACAAGGCACGGTTCCTGGAAACATGGAAGGCGCTTATCCTTTCACCTCAATGGAGGAGGCGTATCCTGTCCCTTTTCCTCTTGGTTGTCGTGCTGGTCCTTCTGGTGGGGTTTGTGATGGTTGCCGTGCCCTTCATCAAGGGGAGCTACCATGGAAGGGATTTTACCTTCTCCGAAAGGATGTGGACGCAACCCAGAGTCGTGCTTCACTATGTCTCGCTCATTTTCTGTCCGCTGCCGCAGCGGCTGAATCTTGATTATGATTTTCCTCTGTCCCGGGGTCTGCTGGAGCCCCCGGCAACGCTTGTGGCCATCCTGGTGATCCTGGGCGCCCTTGTCCTGGCGTTCCTCATGGTGAGGCGAGAACCGTTCGTTTCCTTTTTCCTGTTTTGGTTTTTTGGGAACCTGGTCATCGAATCCTCTGTTGTGGGGTTGGAGATGGTTTTCGAACATCGGACCTTTCTCCCCTCTATGGGCCTGCTGGCTGCGACCGGATACCTTGCCGCAAAGCTCTGGGAAAAGCTCCCGGTGCATGCTGCCCGTCCTTCCGCCCGGCTTCTTGTCATCCTGCTCTTTGTCCTTTTCAGTCTGTGGACCTACCAGCGAAACAGGGTATGGCAGGACGATCTCACCCTCTGGTCCGATGTTGTGGAGAAGTCCCCCTTCAAGGCACGTCCCCACAGTGCCCTCGGGCTTGCCTTGCAGAAGGAGGGGGATTGGAAAGGGGCAATGGAAGAGTACCAGCTGTCCATGCTCATGGACCCGCTTTACGGAAGGGCCCGAAACAACCAGGGCATACTGCTGAAGAGGAGGGGGCATCCGGACGAGGCCAGAAAGGTTTTCGAAGAGGCCATCCGCAGGCTTCCCAACTATGCAGAGCCTCACATCAACCTGGGCGAGCTTCTCGTTCAGGAAGGGGAGTACCGACAAGCACGCTCTTGCCTTGAAAGGGCTGTGGTGCTGGCACCTGAGGAGCCGTCGGCGTGGAACAATCTCGGATTGGCCCATCAAGGTCTGGGTGACCTGAAGAAGGCGGAACAGTGCTTCTGGAAAACACTTCGCATGAATTCCCGTATGCCGGAGGCGTGGAACAACCTCGGCATTCTGCATGTGCAAAGGCACCGGCTCCAGGAAGCCCGAAGAGCCTTTCAGGAAGCGATTCGACAGGAGCCCTGTTTTGCAGAGTCACACAATCATCTTGGCAATCTCTCTGCTATGGAAGAAAGGCTTGATGATGCCATCCCTGCTTTTACCAGGGCCATCGAATGCCAGCCCGACCTATGGGATGCATACAGCAACAGGGGGACCGCCTACTTCCTGCTGGGACGAATCGAGGAGGCCAAAAAGGATTATGCCCACGTGCTTCCGCACCGTTCCGGGAACCTTCCGTTCCTTTTGCGTTGGGCGGCTCTGCAGGCGGAGAGCGGGGATTGCCGATCTGCCATCCTTTTCTACCAGGAGGTGCTGGCCATGGCACCCGACAATGTCGAGGCCAACTTCGGTGCAGGGATGTGCATGGTGAATCTGAACGAGTGGTCGGAGGCGGCAAGGCACCATTTGACGGTTGCACAGACAGGGGCAGGGCTTTCAGAATTCCAGCGTGCATGGATCAGGAAGGTCTTGTCGGAATGGGGTGAAGATGCCACACCGCCGAAGGGGCTGCCCCCTGAGTAGGTCGGTTACGGATCTTCGGAGCGATCCATTCGGAGTTGTGCGATCTGTTCGGCGATGAGCCCAAGAAGAAAGACGAGCACACCGGTGATCAACAGGAGAAGGGCCATGTTTGTGAATCGGTGCGTCGTAAGGAACGTATAGAGGTAATACAGTATTCCAAGAGAAAAAAACACAATAGAAACAGGGAGAAAGATCCTTGATGGTGAGAAAATGGTTGATATTTTCATGATGATGAAAAGGAAGCGGATTCCGTCCCGGAGAGGCTTTATGTGGCTTTCTCGCTGTGCAGGTGGCGCCTGAATCGGAACGAAATCAACAGGGTGCCCTCCCTTGAGCATAGCCAGGGTCAACGTGCTCGGATAAGAAAAGGTATTCGGCAGAAGGTAGAGATATCTTTTTGCCGCTTTCCCGCGAATTGCCCGAAACCCGGAGGTAAGATCAGGAATTCTCCTCCCCGTTACATAGGTTGCCAACGCATTGAAGACCCTGTTCGCCAGGCTCCGGAATGCGCCCTCCTTCCAGCGCATCTCCCTTGCTCCCACCACCATCTCATACCTGTCCATCCGGGACAGCAGGTGCGAGATGTCCGAG
>CAZSUQ010000145.1:0-9578 GCA_964609935.1 uncultured Thermodesulfobacteriota bacterium
AGAGGATGAGTGTCATGAGAAGGATGCTGCCTCTTGTGTTCATGACAGGGGGACTCGTTGGATTGGCGTTTTCAGGAAACATCACAGAGGGTTGCGTATGCAGACAGAGGTGGCAAGGCTCATGTCGTCACCACTCTCTCCGGCTGTCAGGAGGATCTTGAGATGCCCGAATGCGTGATGCTCCACCAGTTCAAAGGGTGGTGCACCCTCCGGATTCTTCAGGATGCCGAGCGCCATGGGCTGGTGATTCCTGCGAAGCGCGCCTGTTTCCGCATCAAACCGGTATTCGATCCGTTCGTCCGGGTCCTGGATATCTCCATCCGGCCCGCTTCCGGGTTCCTTCCCTCGCTTGTCATGGCGAAGCGTGAATCGGCTTATGTTGCCGTCCGGGCCATAGACAGGATCGATGGGTAGAAAAGAGGAATTCCCGTATGGATTGCAGCCGGCCAACCGGACATCCCTGCTCATGAAGTGCAGGGTTGCGGTGAGCATCTGGCGCGTGCGCACAGAGCGGTCCCAGCGGCTGACACCTCTGTGCACGATCAGGCAGGTTTGAACCAGCGCAACCGTGAAAAAGGCGGTGAGGGTCAACGCCACGAGCATCTCGGAAAGGATCGCGCCCTTATGCCTCGTGAACCGGGGGGCACGCATCCTCGGGTCGAATCCCTTTTCACCCGCTGGACAGGATAAGGGTCTGAATGCCTTTTGAGACATGATCTCCTTTGTATGTGCTAGAACATTCAACGCGGACCCGAAGGAGCTCCTGGCCCAACGGTGAGGATTGAAGAACCGAGCGCCTGACCATCCCCCGGTACGGGGCCGCCTCAAGGGTTTCCATGCTTTCAAGCGGACTCAGCCCCTGGTGCAGGGATTGATGCCTGAGCTCTTCCATCTTCTGCTGCGCACAGAAAAGGGCCCGGGTGGCCAGGGCCTGCTCTGCTTCACCTCGTTCCAGGACCAGGAGAAACCCGGAGAGGCCGAACATGCCGAACGCCAGCACCCCCATGGCCAGAACGAGTTCCATGAGGGAGAAGCCTTTCGGGCAGGCCTGCAACTTGCTCAAGGCACCCGCAACGGTGTTCTGCAGTCTAGAGAACCGGGACCCAGGCACCGGCATGGGCACATCCGGAAACATCATGGGGATCATACCTCCAGAGTTGTATGCGACCCGTACCCAACAGAACCGAGAGGGCGGCCATGTGTTCCTGATGGTCAGGAAGGTCACGTTCCGGGAGGAGATAGAGCGAGCCGCACCGGTCCGTGGTTCCCGTGGGCAGGAAGCGAACGGAATGGTTCCAGAGGTGAATGCCGGATGCGCTGACATACTTGCACCCACTGGTTCGAAAGGTGGATGCTGCAGCGCCCAACACGATTCCCGGGTGTCTCTCCCGCAGGTCGAGCGTGTGGACAGGTTCTGGCTCTTCCATCCCACCGTTCATGGAGGTTTGCCGATACACGGTCAGCCGTTCTCGATCGGAATCCATCGCAACCTTGAACACGGTCCCCTGTTCCACGGCCATCCATCTTGTCCGTTCCAGGAGTGAGGCCACCTCGCGGGCCGCGCGGTTGACACGGGCCGATGGAACCATTCCGCGAAGCGTGTGAAATCCCACGAGGGAGAGCACGCTCAAGACAGCCAGGCACAGCAGCAACTCAACCACGGAGAAGCCTGCGGGTTTCCCTTTTACGGTATCAATGAAAGCCTGCCCGAACCTATTCATGGAACCTGTTCAGAGCAAAGGACGTGCCCGGCGTGAAGGGAAACAGGGAAGAGGAGAGAAAGGCTTTTTGATTCGGGTGGGTAGCTTGAGGCTGGGATGCAGCAAAGCGCTCTGCCGCAATCCAGGGATGCAGGAGAGAGGAATCGTTTTGTGAACACGAGGCCACAGGCCTCCGGAGACCGCAGGCTCCTTACCCCTGCCGAATGCGTTGGGAGGCGGGGTTTCCGTCCGCGGATCGCTCAGGCCCGGATCCCGTATTCTTCAATCTTGTACAGAAGGGTGCGGTGACTGATCTCAAGGAGGCGCGAGGCATGCGTACGGTTTCCCTTGGTCTTGTCCAGCGCCTTGAGGATCAGTTCCTTCTCGAGGATCTTGGAGGCCTGCTTGATGGAGTAGCTGTTAGTGGACAGCAGGTGGGAACCCTCGCCACCACTCTCTGCGATCCCCTCCGGCAGCTGCTCCCTCTGAATGGTCTTGGCATCGCTCAGCACCACCGCTCTCTCGACGGAGTTCTCGAGTTCGCGAACGTTCCCCATCCAGGAGTACTCCATGAGTGCATTCATGGCATCCGGGGAGAATCCCTCCACCTGCGTGTTCATCTCAAGGTTGTACTTTCTGAGAAAATGAAGGGCAAGCAGGGGAATGTCTTCGCGCTTCTCCCTCAGGGGAGGCAGATGGATCGGGATCACGTTGAGGCGGTAAAAGAGGTCCTCCCGGAAATGGCCCTTTGAGACCTCCTTTGCAAGGTCCTTGATGGTGGCCGCGATGATCCGCACATCCACCTTCGTGGTTCTCGTATCCCCTACCCTGCGGATCTCCCAATCCTGGAGAACACGGAGAAGCTTGACCTGAAGAAGCTTCGGGAGTTCGCCCACCTCGTCCAGGAACAGGGTGCCGCCGTCGGCTTCCTCAAAGAGCCCCTTCTTGTTTCTCGTGGCATCGGTAAAGGCACCCTTGACGTGGCCGAAGAGTTCGCTTTCCAGCAGATTCTCCGGTATGGCCCCGCAGTTGATGGCCACAAAGGGGCCTTAGGACCGGTCGCTCTGGTAGTGGATGGCCTTGGCGATCAACTCCTTGCCCGTACCGCTTTCCCCTGTAATGAAGATGGTGGTCTTGTAGTCCGCCACCTTTTGGATCGTCTCGAAGATCCGGTGCATCGCCTTGTTTTTCGATACGATGTTCTCAAAGCTGTACTCTTTCTTGATCTCCTTTTTCAGCTGAAGGTTCTCCCTTCGAAGCCGTTCTCTTTCCTCGGCCTTCCTCAGTGTAAGAAGGATCTCGTCGGGCTTGAACGGTTTGGATATGTAATCGTACGCACCCAGCTTCATGGACTCGATGGCATCGTCCAGGGATCCGTAGGCGGACATCATGATCACCGTTGTTGAATTCAGGCGCTCCTCCTTCATCTGTTCGAGGAAGCGCATGCCATCCATTTCAGGCATTCGTATGTCGCAGAGGACAATGTCATAGGGGTTCTCCCGAAGCCTTTTCAGGCCCTCGGTCCCGTTCTCGGCCACGTCTGCCCTGTAATTGTTCTTGGAAAGGAACGCGGACAACATGTGCCGCATGTTCTCTTCATCATCTACGATCAGAACACACTGCTCCATCTCTTGCTTCCTCCACTTGCTGATCCGGGGATACCGTTTGCGTGGACTCCAAAGCCGGCAACCGGACGATCACCTGCGTGCCGTCGTCTTGTCGGCTGTTGATCTGCAGGGTCCCATGGAAGGACTCGATGATTCGCAGGCTCACCGAGAGGCCGAGGCCCGTGCCCTGCCCTGTTTCCTTTGTCGTGAAGAATGGGTCAAAGACCCTTAAAATCTGTTCCTCCCGGATTCCCGATCCTGTATCGGAAACCTGTATCTGCACCACTTCCTGCCCTTCCAGGAAGGGCCAGTCACGGGCAGGGTTGTTCTTCCGCAAGAGGCGAAAGTCCACACCCTGCGGGTCGTCCCTCCTGCAGGAAGCTTCACCGGCGGCAGGATCCTTGGGGGCTCGATAACAAACTTGTTGCGTAGCGATGCGGATCGAGCCTTCCTGCTCCATGGCATCCTTGGCATTGAGAAACAGGTTCACCAGAACCTGCTGAAGCTGCCCCTGGTCCACGTGTACGCTTGGAATGGATGCAGCCAGGGAAAGGTCGAACCGGACGCGTTGAAACTCCCGTTGCCTGCTCACCAGCTGTATGGTTTCCCGGATGACCTGGTTGACATCCTGGCTGGAGAGCTTGCATGGGGAGGGCTTGGAGTACTCTCTCAGATCCTCCACGATTCGATGAATCCTCAGGATCTCTGTTTCAGCCCTTTGAAGGAAATCCCTCTGCTCCTTCTCGTCCTCCACGCCGGATTCGAGGATGTTGATGTATCCCAGAATCGCGCCGAGCGGGTTGCCGATTTCATGGGCAACGCCTGCGGCAAGAAGCCCCACCGATGCGAGCTTCTCCGAGTGAATGACCTCCTGCTGGCTCTGCTTCAGCTCCCGGTTCATCTTCTGCAGGGCATTGAGATGCTCATGGATGGCCCGCTCATTGCCCTGGAGCTTTTCCGCCATGACGTTGAACGTTTCCGCCAGGGAGCCCAGTTCGTTTTCACCGGAGGAATCCACTCGCTGGTCCAGGTCTCCATCCGCCACCTTCTTCATGACGAGGATCATGTTCACCAGGGGGCGGACAAGGGTGCGCGAGAGAAGGATGGTGCCGAACAGCAAGAGAACCAGGGTTCCCATGCCCATGTACAACAGGATGAAGGTCACGGTCTGGCCTGCGCTGTTGAGAACATCCTCCAGGGAGAGTCGGACGAGCAGGCCGCCCAGAAGCATCCCATCACGTTCAAGAGGAAGGGACATGACCGCCTGATGGTAAATCCCGAGAAAAGGTGCTTTGCCATCCAGGCGGGTGCTCGGCGTTCGATTGAGAAAGGAGAGGGAGAGGGTCGAATCGACCCGCCGCAAGGTGCCCTGGGTTTTCTTCTTGTTGGTGGACGCCAGGACCCGGAAGTAGGGATCCACAAGGGTGATCTGCAGACGTGGATCCTTTTCACGGCAACGATCCAGGAGGAACTGGAGAGACGCTTTTCCCTTACGGGTTTCAAGATAGGGAATTGGATGATCGGATGGGAGGGTATCGAGGATCTCGTCTGTAAGGGCCTTTACAAGGGCCCTGCCATGATAAAGTTCCTGTTCCAGCAGCTGCCTGCCGTTGATCCACCAGACGCCAATTCCAGTGGAAAGGAGGGCGATCAGGCAAACCAGGGACAGGTTGCCCAGGATTTCGGACCGAAGACCTTTGAGCGGGCTGAATCGCACGAAACAGGATCTCCCCGGTGTTTGGTGTTGGATGCAGACATGGAGACGTGCACGAGTCAGGGAACAGGACGGTTTTCGGGAAAGGCCCCTGAGAATGTGCAGGTGTCCACCGTCAAGCATGTTTTCGGTAGGAATGTGAAAAAAGTTTACAGGGCATGGAAAAAATTAAGAGGTGACAAAAAACGTCATTCAGAGGGGAAAGCCCCGGCCCGGATCTTTCAAGAGCCGCCTGCTGCGGCTTGGCGCTTTCAGGGGGTGAGCAAGCGCAGGTAGGCCTGGATCAGGTCTGTACCGAAGAGGATGTAAAGAAAAGAGGCCAGGGAAAGAAAAGGACCAAAGGGGATGGGGACCTGGCTGTCGGCACGGCGACGGATCATCAAGGCAATGCCCACGAAAGACGCCACCAGGGATCCGCCGAAGATGGTGAACAGGGCCCCCTTCCATCCTGTAAACGCCCCCACCATGGCCATGAGCTTGATATCTCCTCCTCCGATCCCTTCCTGTTTGCGTACCGCCTCATAGAAGAACCCCACAACCAGGAGAAAACCTCCGCCCAGGATGGCTCCGAAGAGGGACTGCAAAAAGGGTTGAAGAGGTGTCAACGCGGACAGGAGCAGACCGATCACGATGCCCGAAAGGCTGATTTCATCCGGAATGATTCGATGATCAAGGTCGATGACGCTCAAGGTAAGCAGCGATGCTGCATAGAAGAAAAAGACGAGATACATCCATCCCAACCCGAATTTCCAGAAGACCACCCAGGAGACAAAGGCCGTCAATGCCTCGATGACCGGGTATCTCGCTGAGATACCTGCACCGCAATTTCGACATTTTGCCCGGAGGAGGACGTAGCTCAGTACCGGGATGTTGTCGTACCAGGCGATGAGGGTGCCGCAGTGGGGGCATTGAGAGCGCGGTTTGACAATGGATGTTTCCTTGGGAAGGCGGTAGATACATACGTTCAGAAAGCTTCCCAGGAGCAGGCCGAAAAGGAGGACCGCGATTTCCGCAACTGGGGAGGGTATTGAGATGAATTCCACAGGGTTCAACCTCCGGGTTCCCGTTTGTGTGGGCCAGAAAACGGACCGATTGAATCCATGTGTCCGAAAGGCCTACTCGATTCTTCGGTTTTTGGGAGACAAATCTTAACATCCACACGCCAGGAAGAAAACGTTCTCCGGCCCCACCGTGTCGAAAAGCTTAAGCGGGTTGGAGGGAAAGGGGAATACCCTGAATCTATTTGAAAAAGAGAGGATATTTCATGTGAGGGGTGGGCGGCGGCACATCAGATGAACCTGGATGTTGGGAAAAAATCGAGCGAAAACGTGTGAGAGTGCGACAGATGGGGTCGAAGGTCGCATGTTCGGGGCCGAGCCGTATTGCACATACGGTGAGGTCCTGGAGATACAGCTACCAACCCACCCTGTTGTTGTTTTCATCCACACTGAAGACGATGCCCGGATCCGGACTCTTGTCCTTTCCTGTTGCAGAGGCGGTGAATCCCTGGCCTCCACCGGTCAGGGCGACATCGTAATCATAGAGAAGCTTGGCAGAATCTCCGGGCTGGAATTCCGGAAGAACCGTGATCAGGGCATCCGTGTCCGTTCCGGCCACGTAGGAGCTCTGTTCGGCGTACCTTTTTTCCTCGAGGATGCGAAGGATATCCAGGTTGGTTCTGAACTCACTTCGTTTGGCCTTCTTTTGAACCCCAAGATAGGCAGGCACGCCCACAGCGCCGAGGATGCCGATGATGGCCACCACGATCATGAGTTCGATCAGGGAGAATCCTTTGTTCCCATGCCGTTTGTGTTGGATACGGTGCATGTCCGCTCTCCTTCAAAGGTGGAGTTCCGTTCAATCCTTTCGGTGGACAAACAGGCTCAAGCTGCCCAGCAGCCCGTCGTCGGCAGGGCCGCCACGGTACACCGTATTTGTCACCACAAGCGTGACTCCCTTGAATCGACCTTCACGGTCCTCGAGTGGAATGACGTGGATCTTTCCGTCTCTGGAGCAGATCGCCGGACGCATCCCCCCGGACTCGAGGAGAAACAGGGGGCCTTCGGCCGCTGGATTCTTCCTCTGGCGATTGTACAACTGCATGGTCTGCCGGAGCGCTCTCTCCATGTCGCTGGAGGATGCAAGATCTTGATGAAAGGCCTGTGCAATGTCCAGGAGCTTCTGGATCCGGCTCTGTTTCTGAAATTGGAGATAGGAGGGAACGGCCACGGAAGCAAACATCCCCAGCACACAGAACAGGACCACCCACTCATGGATCGTCAAAGGTCTTTTCATCTTTCTGCCCATGTGCTGCCCGCCCTTGATGTGTTCGGCAGAAAAGCACCTGCACCCGGACCGTTCCAGTCCGGGTGCAGGTGGGCATAGACGCTAACGTAGTCGGTTGCTCTGTTTATTCCACGGCAACCCATTCATCATAGATGGCGCCCTCTGCAGCCACATTGGTGAAGCCCTGGAGACGGCAGCTCTGCCCCGCGCAGGTCACACCGATCTGACCGCCACCTGCAGCGGCAGTGGTAAGATAAAGGTCGGTGGCTGCAAAATAAGGGCTGGTGGCTTCCAGGTTCCCACCGATGGTATGCAGCGTGTCCCAGGCGGCCGGGATGGCGGCAATGTTCGCCGGCCTTGCGGTGTCGTCGGCTGCGTCCAGGTCCCCGTCACCGTCAAAGTCCACCACCTGCGACTCACCGGAGATCACCGTGGCCATCCAGTTGTGGATCTCGCTCTTGGCCGAGGAGCAGGCCTCCGAGATGGCACGGGCCTTGGCCTTCTTCTGCATACCAAGGTAGTTGGGGATGGCGATGGCGGCCAGGATTCCGATGATCGCCACAACGATCATCAGCTCGATGAGGGTGAAACCTTTTCTGTTTCGAAGCTTGCTCATCATGTTCTTTCCTCCTGAAGTTGTTTTCCTATCCTGTTCTTGAACGTTATTTGTTACCCATCCGGTACGTTGTTGCCTCCCTGGGTGCTTCACCTCCTTTCCTCAATGGTTCCTTATCTTTTAATAATCTCTATTTTGTTTATTTTTTCGGTTTGCTTGGATCATGGTGAAAGAACGCTCGATCAGAACATTCTGCAATGGGCATGCCAGAATCCTCCGTCATGTCGGGGTGTGAAGAACGCGTGAAATTGTGCAAGGGCATCTGGAAGAGGAAACATCAATTATCTTTTTAAAAACAGTGGATTATCCTGATACAGGACGTTTCCTTTCCGCCCCCTGGAGAGCGCCTGAGCATCCATGCAGTGTCAATCCCTTCACATGATGAGGTGACAAGATTTGTCACGTCTTGACAGAGAGGTGCACACTGCAGGCCCTCTGGTTCGTCAGGCAGCAAGGTCTTCTTCCTCGCGTGTATTCATGGCATACTTTTCCAGCCTGTAACGAAACGAGCGGAAACTGACGTGCAGGAGTTCGGCCGCCCTTTTCTTCACCCCGCTGCTTCGCTCCAGGGCCTGCTGGATCAACATCTTCTCCAGTTCCTCCACCATGGATTCCAGGTCCACCCCGTCTTCAGGGAACGTGCCGGTGAACAGGTCCTTTTCCAGGAAGGACCACCTCCGGTCTCCACGAAGGAGATCCGCCGGCAGGGATTCGGGCGTGATCATGGAGGAGCCCTCCAACGCAACGGCCCGCTCCAGGATATTCTGCAGCTCGCGAACGTTTCCGGGGTAATCATACTGGGAGAGAACCTTCAGGGCCTCGGCGGATATCTTCATGGCCTTTCGGTTGAGCTCCCTGGAATACTTCTCAACGAAATGATGCGCCAGGGACGGGATGTCCCCCTTCCTTTCCCTCAAAGCGGGCATGGGGATCCGGATCACATTCAGCCTGTAGTAGAGGTCTTCCCGAAATCGCCCGGTTTCGATTTCTTCTTCAAGGGTCTTGTTGGTGGCGCAGATGATCCGGACGTTCACGGGGATGTCCTCCGTGCATCCCACCCGGCGGAAGGACCGCTCCTGGATGAACCGGAGCAGCTTCACCTGCATGGGCAAAGGGATCTCTCCCACCTCGTCCAGGAACACGGAGCCGCCGTCGGCCATCTTGAACAGCCCCACCTTGTTCTGGATGGCACCGGTAAAGGAGCCCTTGATGTGTCCGAACAGCTCGCTTTCGATCAGGTTCTCCGGGATGGCACCGCAGTGGATCGGGACAAAGGGCGCCTCTTTTCTGCTTCCCTCTACATGGACGCTCCTGGCCACCAGTTCCTTCCCGGTTCCACTCTCGCCGGTGATCAGTACGTTCGTGGGGGTGTCGGCGATCTTTTCCACAAGGGCAAAGATCCGTTGCATGGCCTCGCTTTCCCCGATGATCATCGAACGGGGATCCTGGCTCTTGACCTGCTTCTTCAGGAGTGCGTTCTGGCGTTCCAGGGATTTCCTTTCAAAGGCTCGAGCGATGATGATGCGGATCTCTTCCACCTTGAAGGGTTTGGTGATGTAGTCCAGCGCCCCCTGTTTCATTGCATCCACGGCACTCTCGGTGGATGCATAGGCCGTGATCATGATGACGTCGGTTTCCGGCCACATCTCTTTGGC
>CAZSUQ010000146.1:0-9516 GCA_964609935.1 uncultured Thermodesulfobacteriota bacterium
GGAACCCTGAACAACCCGGAGGGCTTCCAGGCGTTTCAGTCCGCCCAGTCGGGGCTGACGTCCGCCCTGCGAAAACTGATGGTGGTGGTGGAGCGGTACCCGGACCTGAAGGCGAGCGAGAACTTCCGCGCGCTTCAATCCCAGCTGGAGGGAACCGAGAACCGCATCACCGTTGCCAGGCGACGCTACATCGAAGGGGTCAAGGCCTACAACAAGAAGGTCCGGTACTTTCCCTCCAACCTCACGGCACGGTACATCCTCCACATGGAGCTCCGGGAGACCTTTCAACCTGAGAGCAAGGCCGTCGAACAACCGCCGGAGGTGAAATTCTGAAATGAATTCCTCCCTCCGCTTCCTGCTTGGATCCCTTTGCCTGCTGGTCTGCCTGCTGACAGCGGCCCACGAGTCGTTTTCCCTTGATGTCCCCCCCCTGAAGGGCCGGGTGAACGATCTTGCAGGCCTCCTGTCCGGAACCGAGCAGAACTCCCTGGAAACCATGCTCAGGAATTTCGAGGCCCAGACAACCAACCAGCTCGTTCTGCTGACCCTCCCTTCCCTGGAAGGGGACAGCCTCGAGGATTTTTCCATACGTGTGGCAGAGCAGTGGAAGATAGGCCAGAAGGGCAGAGACAACGGCGCGATCCTCGTCATTTTTGCAAAGGACCGCAAGGTGAGGTTCGAGGGGGGCTACGGGCTGGAGGGTGCACTGACCGACGCGGAGTGCAGCCGGATCATACGGCATATGATCGCTCCCGCCTTTCGCCGGGGAGACTATTACGGAGGGATCCGAACCGCCCTGAACGCGGCCATGATGATCACAAAGGGTGAAGGGTCCGCAGTGGGGACGCACACGCGGCCGGTTCACGGGAGAAGGGCGAAATCACAGGCGAGCGGACTCCTTTTCTTTCTCATCATGCTTCTTTTTGCCTTCTCCCGCTTCGGGCGCTTCTTCCTGCTCGGAAGCCTTTTCGGTGGAGGGATGTGGGGCGGAAGAGGATATGGAGGCAGAGGCACGGGAGGGTTCGGAGGCGGGGGCGGGAGCTTTGGAGGCGGAGGGGCCTCCGGAGGCTGGTAGATCCGGGCAGGTTTTTCAAATCATCCACAAACCAGGTCAAGCGTGTTCATGAAGGCAAAAAAGATCTTCAAGGAAGAGCAGGAACAAAAGGTGGTGGAGGCCATCGGCCGTGCAGAGGAGAAGACGTCCGGTGAAATCGTGCCCCTGGTTGTGGACCAGGCGGATGCCTACCCGCACCTGGATTTCATCGGCGGCCTGATCGGCCTGTTTCTGGGTGTCCTGGTCATGCTCTGGGTCCTTCCCGCGTGTGACTACCTGAAGATCTTTTCCATTCAGGCCCTGGGCTTTGTCGCCGGGTTTCTCCTCTTTCGCTACACGCCCGTGCTCAAACGCGCCTTCCTGTCGCCGAAAATCGCGGAAGAGGAGGTGTTCGAAAGGGCGCTCAGGGCATTTCGCGAACTGGAGCTGGATCGCACCGCGGACCGGACAGGGATCCTGATCCTTGTTTCACTCATGGAGCATCGGGTGCAGGTGCTTGCGGACTCGGGGATCAATGCGAGGGTAGCGCCGGGAACGTGGGACGAGATCGTGGGGATCGTCCTGGCAGGCATCCGCCGTGGAGACCTCTGCCAGGGGCTCTGCGATGCCATTGAACGCTGCGGCGAGATCCTGTCCAAGGAGTTCCCGATCCAGGCCGACGATGTGAACGAGATCCCGGACCGCCTCCACAGGGAATAGAAGGGTTAGGGTTAGATCACGTTGCCCACGGACTGGTAATGCCGTTCCCTGACCTCTTCCGGCTGCGCAAGAAACCGGTCCATCTCCTCCAGCATCTTCTCCTTTTCCTCCGGGAACCTTCCGTGAATCGGGAGGTAGTTGTTCCCATGGTCGCAGGTCAGGTAGGGGCCTTCCGCCGTGATCCGGTCGATGATCAACCTGAGCTCCTTGACGGTTCCCTCCGGGGGCTGTTCCGAAAAGCCTCCTTCGTTGACCTTTTCCGCCAGCCTGGACAGGGGGTGAATCCACAATCGGCGTATACGAACAAAGTGCGGGCATGTCTCATTGATCACGTCGGCGGTCTCCGTGGCATGTTCTTCCCACCTCTCTGTTCCCCCCAGGCCGAGGAGCACGTAGAAGCTGAGCTCCAGCCCGGCTTCCCGCACCTTTTTCCCGGACTCCACGAGGATCTTCTTGCTCGCCCCCTTGCGATGCAGCTTCAGCAGCGCATCGCTTCCTGTTTCCAGCCCCACGTGAACACGGTCCAGGCCGCTTTCCGCCAGGGCCTTGAACTCCTCCAGGGACTTCTTGTTCAGGCTGCTGGCGCGGGCATAGGCCGTGACCCGCTCCAGCGAGGGAAACCGCTGCCGAAACTTTCGAAGGACAGGGACGAGGAAGTCCGTGGGCCTCTCCAGCGGGTCGGCATCCCCGAGAAAGGCCGTGCGGGGGCTTTCCCCCCACGTCTCCTTGAGCAGGTCGATGTCCTCCAGGACATCCTCCAGGGGACGCGTCTCAAAAGGCTGCCCGTACAGGTCGTAGATCCCGCAGAAGTTACACCGGTTCCAGTGACACCCCCGCACGACACGCAAAAGCATACTCGACGCTTCGCTTGGAGGCCGAATGATCAGTTTTTCAGGTACACGCATGGATTATCTCTTCTTCTTTGCCTTGGGCCTGGCCTTCTTCTTCGTGCTTGCGGATTTCGGCTTGGCCTTGGCCTTGGGTTTCGCCTTGGGCTTGGGTTTTGGAATCGCCCTGGGTTTGCACAGCAGGGACCGGGTGGTTGCCAGCCTGCCGCAATCATCACAGAAACAGGACAACTCAACACGTTTCGGGAAACAGACATGTCTCGGGTCCGAAGAGGTCTGGCCGCAGAATTCACAAACGGCCAACGACGCATCCTCGATCTTGCTGGGTGTGCAAAGATGCCCTTTCCGGGTGGTTGTTTTTCCACAGGTGGTACATACGTGCATGCGGGATCCAGTAGCGCTTGCCATGATTCCCCCTCCTCTTGATTGAAAAAACCTTGCGGTCGCTTTCCTCCGTCCCACAGGGATGGAGTGTTTTGCGATATCCGTACGGTTCAGGATATTATTGAGAACTCGCATGTGTATTTCAACCCGGGCATCGTCACGGTTCGAGCCGCTGCCCGGATTCTGTCATGCTGGTTTGGATGAGGATCCATTTGCAGAAGATTCGCAGAGCCGGACGGCCGCAACAAGCGCTTCTGCCATGACCCGAAAAATCCCCTGGAGGCGAACAACATGAGACCGCAGCTTTTTTCTCCCAACGCCGGTAGAACAGGAAGAAAAGGAACATGGAAGACAGGTGTCCTTGCCGCTCTGGGCATCTTCTTTCAAGCTTCCTTTGCGTTTTCAGGCATGGTGATCGAGGAGAAGAACGAACTCGTCGGAGAGGCGTCCCTGTCCGCCGGTAAGGCGCGGGGCCCCATGACCGGCGATGTCAAGACCTACATCCAGGGGAAAAAGGTTCGGATCGATACAGGGGAGATGAGCTATATCCTCGATTTTGAAAAGGGCGTGATGCTCACACTGAAGGCAAAGAACAAGACGTACACGGTCATGACAAAGGAGCAGGTCAAGGATGCGCAGAAAAAGGCTTTCCAGTGGATTGAAAACATGAGGAAGATGGCGGAGAAGAGACTCGAGTCCCTGCCTCCGGAAAAACGGAAGGCGATGCGAAAAAAACTGGACGCTTTCCCTCAGCCGCAGGAGGCCCCGGACAGCGATGCGAAGGTGGAGGTGAGGGAAACAGGGAGAGAGAGGTCCATCAACGGTTTCCCCTGCCGGGAATACGATGTTTACAGGAACGAAGAAAAATCCGCCACGTACTGGCTGACCAGGGCCGTCTCCACCAAGGAGTTCGATGCTTACCAGCAGGAGAAGAAGAAGTGGCTGACAGGGATGGGACCGTCGCCCTTCGGCCGCTCCGATGCCTGGGTCCACATCCAGGACAAGGGGTTTCCTGTGGAGGTCATCCGCTTCAAGCCGGTCATGGGCAAGTCATCCTTCCGGCAGGAGGTGAAACGCGTGGAACACAAGGCGCTGCCCGATTCCCTGTTCGAGCCCCCGGCGGATTTCAAGAAGATGGAGACGTCGAACTTTTCCGGGTTCGGCCGGTCACCGGGCAAACCGCCCGCATCACGCCCGCCCCCATCGGGAACCTGAAAAAACCGGGAAAGGAAAGGAGCCCTGATGAAACGGGCACTGGTTACCGGAGCATGCGGCTTTCTCGGGAGCCTCCTTGTGGATCACCTTCTCGAGGAAGGGTGGCAGGTGCGGGCCACCGACCTGCCTGAAGCCGACCGTTCCTCCCTCCCACGCGACATCGACTGGGTTGCGGCAGACCTCACAAGGCCGGACACCCTGGATCCGGCCGTGCAAAACATCCATGTCATCTTCGACGTGGCCGCCATCTTTGATTTCTCCGCTCCGTGGGAGAGCCTCTACCGGGTGAACGTGCTGGGAACGGAAAACCTTCTGGAAGCGGCAGGAAGGTCGGGGGTACGCCGCATTGTGAACTGGTCGAGCTACGGCGTGTACGGCAGGTTCGACAGAACCTGCATGCCCATCGATGAAACCCATCCCGTTCGGCCAAAGGACCCTTACGGCCGCTCCAAGGCCATGCAGGACGCTGTTGTCTGGCGCTATCACGAAAGGGGCCTCCCCGCCACGGTCATCCGCCCCAGCGCCCCCTATGGCCCCCGTTCCCGCTACGGGATGGCCGAGCTCTTCGGCCGCCTCAACCTCTTGCCGGTGGTTCCTGTCCCCTGGAACCTCACCAACCGGGTCATGAGCGTTCATGGAAAGGATGTGGTGCGTGCGGCCGCCTTCCTGGCAACAAGGGAAGACGCGGCGGGCGAGGAGTACAACATCACCGACGACGGCCGGTACAACACAAGAACCTTCATTTCCCTCCTGGCCCGCTCCCTGGGCAAGAAAATCCTCCCTGTCTATGTTCCCATACCCCTCCTCAAGGCCGGCGCCTGGACGGCTGCCTATGCCTCGCTGGGGTTGTCGCGCCTTCTCCGGTCCCGTCCCTGGCTCGAGAAGGACACGGTTTACTACCTGACCTTTGATTTCCAGCCCACCAATGCCAAGGTCAAGGCCACCGGGTTCGAGTTCCTCTACCCGGATCCGGAAACAGGGATCCCCGAAACCGTGGAAGCCTACCGTAGGGAGGGGTTTCTGAGGTAGAATTTCATCAAAGCATTCAGGTTCATTCAGAAAATCCGGCATTTTATACGAATCGCCCCATTTGATTATTCATGCTATCTTAGATAACCTTAAGCATTTCAATTTACCTAAACGGAAAGAAAGGAAGTAACTCATGTTCCAACAATTAGCCGAGGTCGGGGGGAAGGAGATCCTTGTCTCCACCGGGCAGGTCGCGAAACAGGCAAACGGATCGGTGCTCATGCGTCAGGGAGATACGGTCGTTCTGGTCACAGCCGTGATGAGCCAGGCGCGAAGGGAAGGGATCGATTTCGTACCCCTGACGGTGGAATACAGGGAACGGAGGTCTGCCGCGGGACGCATCCCGGGCGGATTCTTCAAGCGGGAGATGCGCCCCAGCGATCACGAAACCCTCAACTCCCGCATTGTGGATCGCTGCTTGAGGCCCCTGTTCCCAAAGTTTCTCCGCAACGAAACCCAGGTCCTGGCCACGGTGCTGAGCTTTGCCCCGGAAGCGGATCCCACCGTTCTCGCTCTTTCCGGAGCCTCCCTGGCACTACACCTCTCCGATATCCCTTGGAAGGGTCCCATAGCCGGCATCCGCGTAATCCAGCTGAACGGAAGCTTCCTGGCCAACCCCACAGTCGAGGAGCGGGCGGCAGCGGATCTGGACATGATGGTCGCCCTGAATCGGGCTGGACTGGTCATGGTGGAGGGGATGGGAAGAGAATCCTCGGAAACTACGGTCCTGGAAGCCCTCGAGTTTGCCCAGGATGCGGCAACCCCAGTGCTCGAGGCCATTGAAAAGATGCGCGAGGAGGTGGGAAGGCCCAAGCAAACCTTGGTGCAGCCCGAGGAAGTGAGCCAAGATAGAATCGAGGTCGTCCGCAGCACAGCCAAACCGGAGTTGGAGAAGATCTTCCGGGCGGAAATGGAGAAATTTCCGCGGAGGGACGCCCTCCATGAACTGGAAGAGCGGATCGTGAGTGAATTTGCGGGTGACGGAGAAGGGGAGGGAGAGAGCGCCGAGCAGATCGAAGAGATCATGGAAAAGCTCGTGTACCAGGAGGTCCGCAGGCTGCTTCTCGACGAGGGCCGCAGGGTGGACGGCAGGGATTCCAAAACCATCCGTCCCATCTCGGGATCGGTGGGCTGGCTTCCCCGCACACACGGGTCATCCCTCTTCACGAGGGGGGAAACACAGGCCATGGTGAGCTGCACCCTTGGCACGGGCGGCGACGAGCAGATCGTGGAAAAGCTGGAAGGCGAGGAAAGAGACCGTTTTATGCTTCATTACAACTTCCCTCCCTATTGTGTGGGCGAGGCCCGGATGCTCAGAGGGCCGGGCCGAAGGGAGATCGGGCACGGCGCCCTTGCCCGGCGCGCCCTGGAGCAGATGCTTCCGGACGGCGATGCGTTTCCCTATACGATCCGGATCGTGTCGGATATCAGTGAATCCAACGGATCCTCTTCCATGGCCACGGTGTGCGGTGGGACCCTGGGCTTGATGGATGCCGGTGTTCCCATCAAAGAGCCGGTGGCCGGCATCGCCATGGGCCTTGTCAAGGAGGGGGAGAAATTTGTTGTCCTTTCCGACATCCTCGGTGACGAGGATCACCTGGGGGATATGGACTTCAAGGTGGCCGGAACGCGGAACGGGATCACGGCACTTCAACTCGACAACAAGCTTGGAGAACTGCCCCGTGAGATCCTCGATGAGGGGCTGGAACAGGCGAAGCAGGGGAGGATGCACATCCTGGGAGAGATGGCCAAGATCCTGGACAAACCGAGAGAAGAGCTCTCCCCCTACGCGCCCAGGACGCATTCGTTGAAGATCAACAAGGAACGGATCCGGGACGTGATCGGCCCTGGAGGAAAGGTGATCCGGCAGATCCAGGAAGATACAAACGTGAAGATCGAAGTGAACGACGACGGCCTGATCCGGGTCTACTCAACGGCCACTTCCGACGTCGATACGGCTCTCAGCATGATCAAACATTACACGGCAGACCTGGAGATCGGAAAGATCTATCGAGGGACGGTTGTTTCCGTGAAGGACTTCGGCGCCTTTGTGAGGGTTTACGCCGCCACCGAAGGTCTCGTGCACATCTCGGAACTGGCTAATAATAGGGTGGACAAGGTGAGCGACGTGGTGAAGGAAGGCGATAAGGTTGTGGTGAAGGTGCTGGAGGTGGACCGCCTGGGCAAGATTCGCCTGAGCCGTAAAGCCGCCCTCGGCGCTTCGGAGAGCGATATCGAGGACTAGCCTTGGCCCACATGTTGCGTGAAGCATTCTGCCGCGCCCGGCATAAGCATGGAATTTCTGAAACCGGTCTTACGAAGGGTGTAGGGGATATATCCAGGTAGGGGATCCTGCCTTCCCGGGCGGGAAAAAAGAACCGGCGGACCCCAAAACCGGTGTCAAGAAGTTTCACGGTGAAACCATGAACATGCGGCGCCAACCTTCCCTGCAGTCCCTTCTTCCCGCCCTGCGGGGACCTCTTCCCCGTGCTCTTCCCCGTGCAGCAACCATGAAGCGCGCTTTCATCTTCCTTGTTTTCCTTCTTGCCGTATTCCCCGTTTTCCTAACCCGGGCCCTCGATGTATATGCCAACCCAACCCAAGGCATCCTCTCCGTGGGGTACGAAGAGGAACGCCTGAGTCTTCGGACAAAAGACGCCCCCCTGGAGAAGGTCCTGGAAGAGGTCGCCCGGCTGGCAGGGCTGACCGTAACCACTGACGGGCCGGTGGAGGGCAAGGTAACGGTTCACATCGAAAGCCTTCCCACGGATGCAGCCCTGAAAAAGATCCTGCGCGGAAAGGACATGACCCTGCATTACACAAAAGGGGCCGACGCATCGAATACAAAAGACTTCAGGCTCACCGAGGTCCGGGTCTTTGTTGCCGAAGGGGACAAGGGCAAGGAGCGCGTCTTTTCCTACGCACGGAAGCCACGGCCGAAACGCACGACAAAGGCCCGCCCCCGTTCCCGCACAGGCTCAAGCCCGCACAGGACCATACGGCCCCGGCTGGACCGGGAGGATGAACCTGACCCGTCTTCCACGTCTGTCAGGGACGAGGCGGAGCGATTCCTCTCCGGCCTGATGGAAGGGGACTTCGACGCGTTGAACGAGGTGGCAGAGAGGCTCAGGGAGGAAAACCCGGAGGTTCAGGATCAGATCGACCAGTTCGTGGAGTCCCTGGAGCAAGCCCGGGAAAGCTCGGAAGAGGGCAATCCGATCCCGTCCATGCAGGGACTGGGGAACCTGGGGCTGATCATGCAGCGGATGATGAAAGACAGGGATTAGCCCGAATCTTTCCTGCCTCCACAACTCTCGCAACAATGTTTCATGAAGGTTGCGGGGCAGTTTTTCACTTCCCTTTCTTCCGGGCTTTCGGCTTCTTTGGTGCAGTGCCTTTTGTCTTTGCTTTCTTTCCCGTCCCGGCACTCTTCGCAGCCTTGGCCGCCTTCTTCTTTCCGGCCTGTTTCTTCTTCACGGAACCTGTGGCGGCCTTCTTTCCGGGCGCAGCCTTCCTTTGAGGCTCTCCCTTTGCGAGCCAGGCCTCCATGTCCGAGAAGACCCGCTCCTTCTCCGGCTCGTTGAAGATCTCGTGATAGTACCCTTCATAGATCTTCAACTCCTTTTTCTTGCTTCCCACCTGGGCAAAGAACTCCCTGCTCGCATCCGCGGATACGAGCCTGTCGTCACCGGCCTGCAGCAGGAGCAGGGGAACCAGCAGCCAGGGCGCCTCACGGACCACGCGCTCGCCCTCCTTCAGGAACTCCACGAAGAATCTCGGGCTCACGCGATCGTGGACAAGCGGATCCTCCACGTACTTCTTGACCACGCTGGGGTCCCTGGAGACATGGGTCGGGTCAAGCTCGTTGCTCATGAGCACCGTGGGTGTCACGTGGGCAAGGACCTTGCCCAGCTTGGCCTTGATCCTGGGGGGAGGCTTGTACGTCCGCAGGCCGGGGGAGGAGATGACCAGGCAGGAAAGGTCTTCAGGGTAGCGGAGCCCGTAGGAGAGGGAGATGAGCCCCCCCATGCTGTGCCCCACCAGGATGACCTTCTTTGCCCCTGTCTCCTGCCTCACCTTCTGGACAAAGACGTGCAGGTCGTCCCGGTATTGGAGAAAGGAACCCACGTGCCCGCGAATGCCTGAAGATCGCTGGTGCCCCCGGTGATCCGCTGCAAAGACCGCGTATCCCCTGGGCACGAAATGGTCCACGATGTTGCCGTACCTCCCGCCGTGCTCCCCAAGCCCGTGGGCCACGACCATCACGTGCCTGACGTTCTTCGGAAG
>CAZSUQ010000147.1:0-9494 GCA_964609935.1 uncultured Thermodesulfobacteriota bacterium
CTTGAATTCCCTGGCAATGGAGGCCATGTGACTCGTGGGGCTTCCCACCTCCGCCACGATGGCCTTTACGCGCCCGATGAGCTCGATCCATTCGGGCCTCAACTTGCGCACCACCAGGACCCCGGAAGCCGGGAACCGCTGAAGATCCCGGGCATCTTCGATCTTGTGCGTGATGCCGTATCCGGCACCCATGCTTGCCGTTTCCCCTTCAAAGCAAACAAGGATATTCTCCTCGGAAACCTCCACCCTTTTCTCTTTTTCTGTGCTTGGAGAAGGGACGTATCCCAGGTCCCGGGTCTGGAGGACCACAAGACGGCCCTCTTCGTCGATGCTGAATTCAATGTCCTGGGGGCATCCGTAGTGACCCTCTAGAACGTGTGCAACCTGGTAGAGGCTTGAAAGGTCTTCCTCCTCCAGGCAGGTCTCGTCTTCCTGAATGCGCGGGACAGGAACCTCAAAGGTCCCTGTCTCAGCTTCCGCCAGGATCATCGTGGACTGTTCCGACACCTTTTTCTCGAGAATCAGTCCGGTCCGCCTGTCCAGTGCAAAGAGGTCCGGGCGAACCTCTCCCAGAACGATACCCGGGCCCAGTCCCCATCCTGCGGTAATGTAGATGCGTCCGGCCTGGAAGGGATCTTCGGTGTACATCACACCGCTCACGGATGCGTCCACCATCTGCATGCAGCAGATGCACATGGGAACCTCTTCATCCCGGATTCCCCTTTTTGCCTTGTAATAAAGCGCCTGGGTGGTGTATTTCCCGGCCAGGACCTTTTTGCAGGCGTCCAGCAGCCCCTCTTCCGTGACATTCAGGTAGCTCTCATAGAGGCCCGCAAAGGAGGCTTGTTCGCTGTCTTCTCCGATGGCGCTGCTTCTCACGGCAACGCGGAGTTCCGGCCCGCAGCGGCTTTTCAAGTCACGCCAGGCATTCCATACGGCGTCGGCCAGGTCGTCCGGGAACTCGCTGTTGAGAATGAGTTCCTGTATGCGGCGGCTTGCCGCCTCCACCGAGTCCGGGTCGTGGATGTCGAGGTTCATCTTGACACTGTCGATAGCGGCGTCGAGTTGATTGTGCTCATAGAATCGCTGAAAGGCGAGCGTGGTCAGCACGAATCCGTCCGGGACCAGGAGACCGAGCCGATTCTTCAGTTCGGCAAGGTTGGCCGTCTTGTTGCCCACCACGTCCCGCATCTCCGGCTGAACCTCATTCAGGCGAAGCGCGAACCGCCGGGCCTCCACCGCCTTTGTCATGGTGAGCTTTTTTTCCATTCCGAGGATGCGTCGTTCCAGGGTCTGGTAGAGCCTGGGGTAGCTCTTGCCCGCGATGATTTCCAGGTTTCGTATGATCTTGTAGACCTCCGCCGTCAGTTCCACGCATTGTGAACGGAGGTAGCTCATGGTGAGGACCTTGGGATCGTGAACCTTGCTCTCCAGGTTGGTGAGGATGAGCAGAGCATCGTTGTTGGCGCTCAAAAGCTCTTTGAAGGCAAAATACCTTTTCTTCAACTCCCGGATGCCGGGCCTCTTCCGGGCCCTCGCAACCTTGCGGCGGCGGAACAATTCGCGAGCCTCCTCTCTTCTCTCCTCGTTACGTGCTGTCGTTTAAGATACATGAATCCGTGCCATCTGGACAATTTCGCCTGTTTTCTGTATCCTCCTTCACCTGAAGACGAACTGGCAATGCAGGAATGCTACTGTTTTTATAGACGAAGTGTTCAACATGTTTGCGGCCATCTTGTGACCGTTGCTATTGGAGATTACCTAATCGTCTTTCTTTCCTCTTCTCTTGCACCTTTTTCATCCTAGCAGGGCAGAAATGCATTGTTCAACCAGGACCCGAACCGTTCACCCACGAGCGCTTGAAATCACATAACAACCACCAGAGGAGAACTTGAGGCATGATGCACGTCTACCTACCCATCGCGGACATGAGCATCAACATCTTCCTAGTGGTCGGCATTGGAGCCGGGGTCGGTTTCCTCTCCGGGCTTTTCGGTGTCGGGGGCGGGTTTCTCCTGACGCCCCTCATGATGATGATCGGGATTCCACCGGCGGTTGCCGCTGCGTCGGACTCCAACCAGATCGTGGCCAGTTCCTCTTCCGCCGCCTTCGGTCACTGGAGGCTGGGGAATGTGGACATGAAGCTCGGCCTCATCATCCTTGCGGGAGGTGTCTCCGGAGGGACCGTCGGCGTGCACATGGTGAAGTACCTGCGGGCCATCGGCAACTTCGAGTTCACCATGAAGCTGATCTACGTGATCATGCTGGGGACCGTGGGCGGAGCCATGTTTCTGGAGAGCCTCCGCACCCTCAGGAAGTCCCAACCGGAAAGCGCCGGCACCGACGCCCCGGACATGAGCCAGCCCGGATTGAGCAAGCTGTTTGCAAAGCTTCCGCTCAAGATGCACTTCCCCAAGTCCCATCTCCACACATCCGCAATCTTCCCCTTCGCCATCGGGGCGATCGTGGGCGTCCTCGCGGCCATGCTCGGCGTGGGGGGCGGCTTCATCATGGTGCCCGCCATGATCTACATCATCGGCATGCCAACCATCACCGCCATCGGCACGGACCTGTTTCAGATCGTCTTCACCAGTGCAAACGTCACCTTGATGCAGGCCATCACCAATCATACGGTGGACATCGGACTCGCGCTCACCCTCCTGATGGGTTCGGTTCTCGGCGCCCAGGTGGGCGTGCGTGCCACAAAGTACCTGCGCGGGGAGCAGATACGCATCCTGCTGAGCATCATCGTTCTTGCCATGATGTTCAAGCTCCTGCTGGACCTCGTTCTCACACCTGATAATGTTGTAAGTCTTGCAAAAGGGGTAACCGGAGGACACTGATGAATAGACGACTCTACGTTCCGATCCTTCTCGTCGCTGCTCTCTTTTGGACAGGAGCCGGGGTTGCAGCAGCCCGTGCATCAATAAAAGAACGAGGCGCCGAGCACAGCGGACCCAACCTGAAGGGCGTGAAGACCTTTTCCACGGAATTCTCCCAGGCCGTCATCGAGACCGGGATCACCTACAACGGCCAGCAGATCGACCTCTCCGGTAATACGGGCGGAATCCGGGCCGATGCCATCATCCTGAAGCTCACCTCGCCGGAAGAGACGATCAAGCTCAACGTGAAAGGGAGGTTCGGACCGCTCTGGATGAATACCCGGCAATACGAGGTGGAAAATGTTCCTTCCATTTACAAGGTGCACACCTCGGGCAAAATCGATGAGATCATTTCCACGGAGCTGGCAAAGGAGCTCGGAATCGGCTACGAGATGATCAAGGGACGGCTCAATCCTCACAAGCTCAAGGGAGAAGAGGAGCCGGACGACCTGGACACGGTCTTCAAGGGCCTCGTTCAGCTCAAGCAGGATGAGGACCTTTACTCCATAGACGAATCCGGGAAGATCGCGCTCCAGGACGGGGGCCAGTTCAGCCACACGTTCGATTTCCCGCCTGCGGCCAAGCCGGGCAAGTATCAGGTGGAATCCTACCTGCTCAGGAAGAAGAAACTGGTGGGCTATGCCAAGGAGGAGATTCTCATCGAAAAGGTGGGACTCGTGTCATTCATTGCCGAAGCATCCAAGGCCCAGCCCGTTTTATACGGTATCTGCTGCGTGGTGATCGCCCTGGGAACCGGCCTTCTCGTGGGATTCATCTTCAAGGGCGGAGGCCATCACTGATCCGTTAGGCGAAGAGGAAGACACGCTGCACCAAGCAAAATAAAAAGGCATGCCGCACCCGGCATGCCTTTTTGTCTTCCGCCTTTTCTAATTGAACAAAGGCCCCCTGGTTCGTCACAGTCCTTCTGCCATCTTCTCCAGCTTCTCGGTCATGCGGCGGATCTTTCGCATCTGTTTCAGTACCTGGTGCTGCAACACCGGCTGTTCGCCCAGGTCCCGCCCGGTCAAGCTCTCGGATACGAGCTGCATCCTCTGGACGAGATCCCTGGCACTGTCCTTCAGCTTTCTCGCCTCCTCCATGCGCAGGGCATCCTCTTCAGCCACCTCGGGTTCCGCCAGGTAGATCTCCTGCCCGATGGAGGGGATCTCCACCTTGTGGGTGGCCCGCAGTCGATCGGCAAGGCTCTGCGAGGCCGTTTCCTCCCCGTGGATGAGATACACCGTTGAGGGCGGCGGCGCGACACGGCGGATCCAGTCCTCCAGGGTCTTCTGGTCTGCGTGGGCGGAGAATCCTCCCAGGGTATGGATAGAGGCCTTGACCTGAACATCCTCCCGAAAGATCTTCACCTTCTTTGCACCGTCCACGAGCTTTCTTCCGGTGGTCCCCTGGGCCTGAAAGCCCACGATCACCACGTGATTCTTCTCCTGCCAGAGATGGTGCTTCAGGTGGTGCTTGATCCGTCCCGCATTGCACATGCCGCTGGCTGAGATGACGATCAGCGGCCCAGGCAGTTGGTTGAGCCTTCTCGAGTCGTCCGCTGTGTGGGAAAAGCTCATGGAAGGCATGTCCAGGGGGTTGTCGCCTCTTTCGAGGATCTCCAGGGTTTCCCTGTCAAAGCATTCCGGATGACTTCGAAAGAGGAGCGTTGCCGAGATGGCCAGCGGGCTGTCGATGTAGATCGGGAGAACCGGGGCACGCCCCTCGGACTGAAGCTGGTAGATGGCGCTCAAGACCTCCTGGGTTCTCTCCACGGCAAAGGCCGGGATGATGACCCTGGCCTTGTCCGCCTCCGCCTTCACCAGGATCCGGGCCAGCTCCTCCAGGGTGTTCTCCAGCGACCGGTGCTGCCTGTTGCCGTACGTGGACTCCATGAAGACGTAATCCGCCTGTTCCAGGGGCGTTGGATCGCGAACGATGAACTGCCCGGGCTGACCGAGGTCGCCGGAAAAGACGATCTTCTTCTCCCCCTCAGGGGATTTGAACCTGATTTCCGCAAAGGCGGACCCCAGGATGTGCCCTGCATCACGGAAACAGACCCCCAGGGAATCGGTGAGGTGAAAGGGCTTGTCGTAGGGCATGGCCTCGAATCGGTCAAACGTTTTCTCCGCGTCAGGCGTGGTGTACAGGGGTTCAACAGGCTTCCACCCCCTGCGGGTATTCTTGCGTGTCTGCCACTCCGCTTCCATCTCGTGGATGTGGGCGCTGTCTTTCAGCAGGATCTGGCAGAGCTCCATGGTGGCAGGGGTGGCGTAGATCTTGCCGCGGAACCCCTCACGAACGAGCCGCGGCAGGAGCCCGCTGTGATCGATGTGTGCATGGGTGAGCAGTACGGCATCGAGCCTCTTCGGGTCAAAGGCAAAACGCCGCCGGTTCTTCTCCTCCAACGCCCGTCCTCCCTGGTAAAGGCCGCAATCCACCAGAAAGGACGTGTCTTCTTGCGTGCAGAGGAAACAGGATCCGGTTACGGTCCGTGCCGCTCCCAGGCAGTTCACTTTCATGAAACAACTCCTTTTTCTTTTGCGATGGCGGATGCTTTCCACGGCTTGGCCGGCACAACAGGGGTGCAGGGTGAGGGTATGCGATGCATGGCAAAAGATCAATTGCATCGTCACCCGTACGGCAACAATGGATGGCTTCCCGTGAAGCACAAACAGGAACGTCATTCATGCCTGTTGCCCCACATATTCAGGAGCCTTCCCCTGTGAGTAGCAGAAAGCACGGCGTCTTCGGGCTTGTCCTGCTCGTATGGACTTCCCGATCCATTTCGCTATAATAAGTTGCGTTTTCCCAAACACCGCTTCTGCAGAAAGGAGAACCCCATGCCGATTGATGTTGCCAAGGCCGCAGGCGCTGAGCTGGATCCCATGACCTACGAGATGACACCGGACAATGCCATCCTCTATGCACTGGGTGTGGGCGCAGAGCCCGAGGGAGATGAACTGGCCTTTGTGTATGAGAACGGACTGAAGGTGCTGCCCACCTTTGGTGTCGTCCCCCCCTTCCCTGCGCTCATGGGTGTCCTGAACGTGCCCGGCATGGAAATCAATCCCATGATGATCCTTCATGGCGAACAGTACCTGGAGATACGCAAACACCCCATCCCCACCTTCGGCAAGCTGATTTCCAAACCGAAGATTGCCAACATCTACGACAAGGGAAAAGGTGCGGTGATCGAGCTTGACGTGCTCACCGAGGACGAGAACGGAGACGAGATCTTTTTCAACCGCTTTGCAACCTTTGCGCGTGGCGAAGGCGGATTCGGCGGAGAGAAGGGTCCGCCTCCGGGAAACGAGACCCCGGACAGGGAACCGGATGCCTCGGTGGAGCTGACCACACTCAAGAGGCAAGCCGCCCTGTACAGGCTGAGCGGCGACAAGAACCCGCTTCACGTCGATCCCCAGTTCGCAGGGATGGCAGGATACGACAGGCCCATCATCCACGGTCTGTGCACCTTCGGGTTCGTGGGGAGGGCGGTTCTCAAGACCTATTGCAACAACGACCCGGAAAAATTCAAATCCATCAAGGTCCGCTTCTCGCGTCCCGCGTGGCCGGGAGACACCATCATCACCGAGATGTGGAAGGAGTCGGACAGCAGGATCCTCGTGCGCGCGCGAACGAAGGAGCGCCCTGAGGAAGCCACGCTGACCAATGCAGCTGTGGAACTGAACGTGTAAGCACAAAAGGGGGGCTAAACGATTCACGCATCCCTTCCTGTTAAGATGTCTTTTCAGGGGCGGTCCATGTGGGACGCCCCTTTTTGATTTGTACAAGAAGCGCTTTGAACGCGGAGAAAGGGGATTGGATATGATCATTGTAGGCGAACTCATCAACATGACCCGCAAGAAACCGCAGCAGGCGTGGAAGGACTGGGACAAGGACACCATCGCTTCCCTGGCCCGGGAGCAGGCAGAGGCCGGGGCGGATTACATCGACGTGAACAGCGGTGTTGCAGGGGAAGAGAAGGAGTGCATGGGCTGGCTCCTGGACGTGGTGCAGGAAGCGGTGGACCTTCCCCTCTGCATCGACACCACAAACCCGGAGTCCCTCGAGGTTGCCCTGGAACGCGTGAACAAGCCGCCGCTCATCAACTCCGTGTCCGCGGAAAAGGAGCGATGGACGAGCTTTCTTCCCATGCTGAAAGGGGTTTCCTGCAAGATCGTTGCACTGCTCGTGGGAGAAGGAGGCCTTCCCAAGACCGTTCAGGATCGGCTGGACAATGCCGCCTTCCTCATGGAGAAGCTCAGTGAGACCGGATTCTCGGAAGAGGACATCTTTGTGGATCCCTGCGTGATCCCCGTGAGCACGGAAACAGAGGCAGGGACGATCTTCCTCGAATCCATCCGGGCACTGAAAGAGCGCTGGCCCAGGGCGCATGTGATTGCAGGCCTGTCCAACATCTCCTTCGGCCTGCCCACACGATCCCTGCTCAACCACACGTTTCTCTCTCTGGCCATGGGCGCGGGGATGGATGCGGCCATCCTGAACCCCACGGACACGAACATCCGCAAGGTCCTTCTCACCACGGGCGCACTGCTGGGCCAGGATCCCTATTGCCGGAAGTACCTGCAGGGATTCCGTCAGGGGCTTTACGAGTCGTGATGGTTGTGACTTTGAAAGTAGGATGAAAACCGCTGGTAGAGAAGAAGACCCAGGCCGGCACGTGTTTCAGGGTTGATCTCGACGCACACAACGGCTGGGTGTTCGTGAATCCGCCTGATGATGCCGCCCCCCTTCTTTGCAACCGTGCCCAGCACAGGAACCTGTGAATCAAGAAGCCGGAGCACACATTCCTGGAAGGCACGGCTCAAACACTCCATCTTCCCCACCTCGTCCAGGACCACGAGAGGGACAGGCGAGGAATCCTCAAGGGGTTCCAGGAGCTTGATCGCCCACGTTTCCAGGGGGGAAAGGTATACACCGTAGCTGCCCACCCGGGACCCCTTTTTCGTCCCCTTTCGTGCAAAAACCTCCCTGTGTCCCTTCAGGTCCACCAGGTCGAACCCGATCCGTTCTCCCCCCTGGCTGCGCACCTCTTCCGTGTAAAACCCGGTTGCCACCAGGGGAAACCGCTCGGCCACCTCCCTGATCAGGGTGGTCTTCCCGCTCCCCGGAAGGCCGGTGACAAAGATCTTGGGAGGGCGGTCATCAGAGCCGAAATCAAAGCTGTCCGCCCTGAAGTTGCAAATGGCCATGGTTGGCTCGTGTGATAAGCAGGCTAGATCCTGGCAAGGGTTTTTTCCAGGCGCGCCTTGTGCTTTTCCTCTTCCTCCGCAAGTTTGCCGAACAGCACGGCCACGTCCGCGCCCTTGAAGATCTTCTCCAGGGAACGATACAGGCGGCAGGAGTTTTCTTCCGCCTTGATCGCGCTCTTGAGCACCCGCACCGCCTCCGTGGTCTTTTCGAGCCTTCGCACGTCGTCGTTGAGTACGTGAAGCTCCCCGATCTGCCTCTTTCCGGTCCTGCCGATCCGCGACAGATCCAAGCCCTTGTCCAGCACCACCTGAATCTTCCTGGCGTGCCCCATTTCCTGCTTGACCAGGACTTGCAGTACCTTCTTTGCAGACGGGTCCTTGACCTTCTTCG
This sequence comes from uncultured Thermodesulfobacteriota bacterium, assembly GCA_964609935.1. Classification (GTDB taxonomy): domain Bacteria; phylum Desulfobacterota; class DSWW01; order DSWW01; family DSWW01; genus CAYTRL01. The sequence continues at coordinate 8,487 of CAZSUQ010000147.1, forward strand.
CTTTTTGCTCGTAAGCCCTGGCGGTCCGTTCTTCTCTTCGAATGGCCGTCTTCAGGGCATTCGTTATTCGTCGGGTTGCCTGGTCCATCTCTGCCTCCTCATTTGAATTCTTTACGAGTCGAGTCCGACCCTTGTTCGTTCTTTTTCCTCTACCCGGTTTGTTTAACCACAATAAATCTCCCTGGGAATGCGTGTCAAATCATGTCATATTCGTTAACAGGACAAAGAAGAATAAGCTCCAAGAAGCAGTAGACATGTGAAAAGCAGGGCTTTCCTGCAGGCTTGATCCCTGCTGGCTCCATTCCGGCAGGCTGTTCGTAGACGTTTGATAATGAAGCGGAAACTTTGACACCGCCACGGCTTGTTTGATAAAAGTTATGAAAGAGATGCCGTGAAGAACGGCATCTCTTGAACTTTGCGGAGGGATGGCCGAGTGGCTTAAGGCGCCGGTCTTGAAAACCGGAGTCCGAAAGGACCGTGGGTTCGAATCCTACTCCCTCCGCCAAAAAGCCCCTGCAAAAGCAGGGGCTTTTCTTTTCATAGAGGTCTTTTTTGGCTTGTCAGAGGCTTGTCAGGCCAGGCAGGTCTCATACTGCGGTATATGGTTTTAATCCTCTTCTCAGTTGTCTTACGGTAATGGTAGAACGCTTCATCTGTTGAATGCATCGAAGCACTCTTCAATTCTTTCTCAAATTCCTCAAGTTCTCTTTGCTCCTCACACTCGGTCATTGATGTTGTCTTCGTCCCACCATACAAATCGACACCTTCGATACCGAGGTTCTTACATGCTTTCATCCACCATGAGTAGAACACCTTCGGATTGAACGGCTTCCCGTTGTTGTGCCTGAAGAACGGCATGTCTGGATTGATTGCCTTGGGAAACAGTTCTTCCATCAGTTCGCAGTCCTCCTCCAATAAAGGAATAATCTTTGGTGGACGTTGTCCTTTCTTCCCCTGTACCGACCAACAAATAGTGTCCCCCCTTCCGTCTTGAAATCGGTTGACACG
>CAZSUQ010000148.1:0-2599 GCA_964609935.1 uncultured Thermodesulfobacteriota bacterium
GTTGAAGACCGTTCCCAACAGCCAGGCATTCGATCCCTCTGATGCGCGTTACAAACCGTTCTGGCAGCGAATGGCGGATCTCGACCTTCCCCTCCTGTCACACACCTCCTTTGAGCATACCATCCGTGCATACGACCAGAGGTTCGGGAGACCGGAACGGTTGCGCCCTGCCCTGGATTGTGGCGTCACGGTCATCGCGGCACACTGTGCGGCAGCAGGCGTCGTGCACCTTCACGAAGACATGGGGACATGGGTGGCCATGCTGGAAGAATACCCCAACCTTTACGGGGATATCTCGTCCATGGTTTCCCCGGCGCGATTCCCCTATATCCGAAGGATTCTGGATAGCGATTCCGCGAGGCAGCGTGCACTGCTCGGCAGTGATTTCCCGGTCCCGATCTGGCCCGCCCTCCTTCTGCCCTGGCTTGGGATATCCAAGGTCAGGGAGCTGGCAAGGATTCGAAATCCGCTTCAGAGGAACCTGGCCGCCTTTCGAGCCATGGGTGTGGATGACGGGATTCTGGGACGGGCCGCACAAGTCCTCAGGCTTTCCTGGACCTGAAACAACAAAAACTTCATGGGTCTGTCTCGAACACCTCATGGAATTCCGGGGGCAGGGGCGCTTCAAGGTGGAGCATCCTGTGGGCCGAGGGGTGGGAGAAGGAAAGACGCTGGGCATGGAGCATACACCTTGTGTGCGGCCTTCCCTTGTAGAGCCTGTCCCCGAGAATGGGAAGCCCGCGCCGTGCCAGGTGCAGCCGGATCTGATGGGTCCGTCCTGTTTGGGGGCGGGCTTCCACAAGGGCCAGCCCCCCGCTCCTTTCGATGACACGAAACCGGGTTTCCGCCTCCTTTCCCTCCCCAGGGCCGACGCAAAGATACCTTCCGTTCTTCCTGCCGATGGGCGCGGTCTCCACCCATGCATCCTCCTGAGGCTCTCTACAGACAACGGCACGGTAAACCTTTTCCACTTTTCTCTTTCGAAAGCCGTCCGAAAGGGCACGGTTCGCTCGAGAGGAAAGAGCGAACACCATGATACCGGAAACATCCTTGTCCAGCCGGTGGTGCATGCCCAGGGTGCTTGATGGACCGGGAGCCTTCGCCGGCTCGCCCTGTTTTCCGGTTGTAGGCACAAGGCCAAGGAACCGCTTCAATCCCGCATACACGTTGTTGTACGCATCGTAGGGGGTCTGCTGGCAGGGCACACCGGTCTCCTTGTCGTATGCCAGCAGGTCGGTGTCCTGGTAAAGAATCCGTTCCTTTCTCGTTTCGTAGAAACGTTTGGTGCCGTACCGGGGTATGTGCAGGCGAACCTCCTGTGCCGCCAAAAGCAGCCGGGCGGGAGCCTGTTCCACCTTCCCGTCAACGTAGACCGCACCAAAGTCGATTAGGTCGCGGCACTTTGCCAGGGGCATCCGCGCCTGATCCTCAAGGAAGTGATCCAATGCCACAGGGTCCCCCTGCGGCACCACATAAAGAACTCTCATGCCTGCCCGGCTCCATGTTGATTCCGATGGCAAGAATAGCAAGGAATCAACTTGATAGGGTGTGGGACTCGCGGAGACAATCCACGGGGGTTACGGGAGAGGAAAGGGACGCCCGGAAAACCTCATCGCGCTGAACAGAAATGGAATCCAACGGCTCATCATGGAAGACCGCATTCAGAACGCCATCTATCCTGATATGCTTTCATGTCCGGGAACGGATCTGTTACCTGATAATTCCCTGTGCACTGCGGGCACTTCTACCTCGAAACCTTCTCGACTCGAACAGAACACACCTTCAATTCCGGTGTCTTTGCAATCGGGTCCAGGGCAGGATTCGTGACGACGTTGGTTGGGGATTCCGCGAAATGGAAGGTCATGGCGATCACGCCGGCCGGGGAATCGTCCGTGACCCGGGCGGTGGCCGTGACCTCGCCCCGTCGGGAGACCACCCGCACCGTCTCGCCGTCGGCGATGCCGAGGGAATCCGCGTCCTTCTGGTTGACCTCCACGAGCTCTTCGGCCCGAAGCACGTTCAGCCCCTTCACCCGCCGCGTCATGGTGCCGGTATGGTACTGGTAGAGGCTCCGTCCCGTGGTCAGGACCAGGGGGTATTCAGCATCCGGCGTCTCCGCCGGCGGCTTGTATTCAAGGGGCGCAAACTTCCCTTTGCCGCTTGGCGTGGCGAACCTGTCCCTGTGAAGGAACATGATGCCGGGATGATCCGGGTTCGGACAGGGCCACTGCAGGCCTCCAGCCTCCAGACGCTCGTAGGAGATGCCCCCGTACGCGGGGGTCACCGAGGCAATCTCCTCCATGATCTCGGCCGGGCTTTCGAAATCGAACCCCTTTCCGCCCACCCCCTTGGCGATGTCGCAGACGATCCGCCAGTCGGGCCGTGACTCGCCCACCGGGTCGATGGCCTTTCGAACACGCTGTACGCGCCGCTCGGTGTTCGAGAAGGTTCCGTCCTTTTCCGCAAAGGTTGACGCAGGCAGGACCACGTCGGCCAGGCGTGCCGTCTCTGTGAGGAAGATGTCCTGCACGACCAGGAAGTCGAGCTTCTTCAGCGCGTCCTCCACGTGCTTGGAGTCCGGGTCGCTGATGATGGGGTT
>CAZSUQ010000148.1:2699-9457 GCA_964609935.1 uncultured Thermodesulfobacteriota bacterium
GTGGCCAGACCGGCCACCGTGGGAGCGTGTCAGAGCCGTGCACAGTGATCGACGTTGTTCGTGCCCATCACCGTCCTGACGAATTTCTGGAAAACGTAGTTGTCCTCGTTCGTGGTTCTCGCGGAGGAGAGAGCCCCGAACGCGCTTCCCTTGTGTTCGGACAGCTTGCTCACGACCCGGTCCAGCGCCTCTTCCCAGGTCGCCTCCACGAGCTCCCCGTCTTTCTTGACCAGGGGCTGGGTGAGACGGTCGGGATGATTGATGAATTCGTACGCATACCTGCCCTTGACGCAGAGACTTCCCTGGTTGACCTTGTTGTCCCGGTCCGCACGCACGCCCACGACCTGGTTGCCCCGCACACCGAGATGGATGTTGCACCCCACGCCGCAGTAGGTGCAGACACTCTTCACCTCGCGGGTCGGACGCTGGTAGTTCTTCGGCACCAGCGCCCCCACCGGACAGCGGGAAACGCACTCGCCGCACGACTCACACCGGGAGTCCAGGATCGGCTTGTCCGCAAAGGTGCTGATAAGGGTGTCGTAGCCCCGGTAGGCGAAATTGATGGCGTTCACCCCCTGGATCTCCGCGCAGGTGCGCACGCAGATGCCACAGAGCACGCACTTGTTGTGGTCGCGGTCAAAGAAGGGGTTGGAGGTGTCCAGGGGAAGGTTCCGCTTACCCTTTCTCAGCCGGTTCAACCGCTCCCGTTCGATGCCCACATAGGCGGAGAGCCGCTGCAGCTCGCATTGGTCGTTCTTGGAACAGGCCAGGCAGTCCACGGCATGGTTCACAACCAGCAGTTCCACCGCCAGCCTGCGTACGCCGTCGATGGCAGGGCTGTGGGTCTTGACGACCATGCCCTCTTCGACCTGCGTCCGGCAGGAGATGGTCAATCCCCTGCCCTCGATTTCCACCGTGCATATGCGGCAGACGCCGAAGGGCTTTAGGTCCGGATGGTGGCAGAGCGTGGGGATGTAGATGCCAACGCTCTTTGCGGCATCGAGGATGGTCTGCCCGCTCCTGGCTTCGAATTCCTTGCTGTCGATTGTCAGTTTGACCGTATCGTCCATCTTGTCCCTGTCCTCTCCGAGTGTGTATAGGGAAGTTTCTTCTATGCCTTCTTTTGGGCGGCTTTCTTTTTCTTGACCCGGGGAATAATCGGGATGGGCTCTTTGGGTACTTCTATTTCCTCCCCGGAAACCTTCACGATGGAATTGAACTTCTTGGGGCACGCATCGATGCACGTGCCGCACTTGGTGCATTTCTCCTGGTCGATGATGTGCACCATCTTCTTCTCGCCGGTGATGGCCTCCAGCGGGCACTCCTTGAGGCACATCCCGCATCCCTGGCATTTGTCGGGAAGGATGTAGAAGCTGATCAGGTCCCGGCACGCCAGGGCCGGACACTTTTTCTGCTCGATGTGGGCTTCATACTCGTGGCGGAAGTAACGCAGCGTGGTGAGCACGGGATTCGGGGCGGTTCCCCCCAGGGCGCAGAGCGAGCCGTTCTTGACCGCTTCCGCGATCTCCTCCAGTACCTCTATGTCTCCCGGCTTGCCCTTGCCGCAGGTGATGTCCGTGAGGATCTCCAGCATCTGCTTGGTCCCGAGACGGCAAAGGGGGCACTGTCCGCAGGACTCCTTCTGGGTGAAGTCGAGGAAGTAGCGGGCCACGTCCACCATGCAGGTTTCCTCGTCCATCACCACCATGCCTCCGGAACCCATGATGGCTCCGACCGACCGGAGGGAGTCGAAATCAACCCCAATGTCCAGATGTTCCTCCGTCAGGCAACCGCCGGACGGGCCGCCGGTCTGGACCGCCTTGAAGGCCTTGCCCCCGGGGATGCCCCCGCCTATGTCATAGATGATCTCCCGGATCGAGATCCCCATGGGCACCTCGATGAGGCCGCAGTTCGCCGTCTTGCCGGTGAGGGAAAAGATGGCAGTGCCTTTGCATGTCTCACTGCCCCTGCTGGCGAACCAGTCCGCCCCATTGTTGATGATCCAGCGGGTGTTCGCATAGCTCTTCACATTGTTGAGCAGGGTGGGCTTGCCGTGCAGGCCGGAGACAGCAGGGAAAGGGGGTCGAGGTTGCGGGGCCCCGCGGCCGCCCGCCAGGGAAGCGATGAGTGCGGTCTCTTCCCCGCAAACGAAGGCGCCTGCGCCTTCAAAGATCTCGATGTCGAAGTCAAACCCGCTCCCGAGGATGTTCTCGCCCTGGAAGCCCTTTTCGTGCGCCTGAGCGATGGCGATCCGCAGTCGCTTGATCGCAAGCGGATACTCTGCGCGCACGTACATGTAACCCTTCCGGGCACCCACGGCATAGCCTGCGATCGTCATTCCTTCCAGAACGGAGTTCGGGTCCCCCTCCAGAATGGACCGGTCCTGAAAGGCGCCCGGATCCCCTTCGTCCGCGTTGCAGACCACATATTTCGTGTCGCCGGGCGCATCGAAACAGAACTTCCACTTTCGTCCCGTAGGGAACCCGGCCCCTCCGAGCCCACGCAGCCCGGAACGGAGCACTTCATCGATGACCTCCTCGGGCTTCATCCCGGAAAGGGCCTTCTTGAGCGCATCGTAGCCGCCCACGGCGATGTAGTCATCGATCACCTCGGGGTCGATATGCCCGCAGTTGGACAGGACCGTGCGCTGCTGCTTGCTGTAGAAGGGTATGTCTTTGTAGTGAGGCAGTGCTTCACCCGTGACGGGACTGTGGTAGAACAGGCGCTCCACGGGTTTCCCGTCGGGCAGGAGCGACTGCACGATATCCGGGATGTCATCCACTTCTACGCGCGCGTAGAACATACCGTCCGGTTCCGTGATCACCAGAGGTCCCTGTTCACAAAAGCCGTGGCAGCCCGTCCCCTTGACCTGGATCTGGTCGGCCAGGCCGGCTTGCTCCATTTCCTTCTCGAGGGCCTGAAATATCTTTTCCGATCCCCCGGATACGCATCCGGTCCCCTGGCAGATCAGGACAGTTCTACTCTTCACCTTGCTCTCCCCCATTCGTCTCAAAGACCTTCAGAACCGATTTCGATGTCAGTCGACCGTGCACGTCATGGTTGATCATCATGCAGGGTGCGAGCCCGCAGGCACCTATACAGGCAACCGTGTCGAGTGTGTATTCGAGATCCTCGGTGGTCTCGCCGTCCGCGATGCCGAGTTTTCGCTCCACCGCCTCCTGAACCTGCGGTGCGCCGCGGACATGGCAGGCCGTCCCCCGGCAGATCATGACCCGCTTCCTGCCCATGGGTGTCAGCCGGAACTGGGCATAGAAAGTGGCCACGCTGTAGACTTCACTTTCGGGCGCACCCGTGAACTTGGCGATCTCGAACATGGCTTCCTGGGGCAGGTAGCCGAACTCCTCCTGCACCTGCTGCAGCAAGGGGACCAGCTCCACCTTGGTCCCTTGATAAGATGAGAAAATTTCCGCTATGCGATCGTCCATAATCACAGATCCTTTCCTCGTACACGTACCCGTATTCGTTTTTAATGGGATGCCGGGGACGAAAAGATTTTACCCTCCGTCCCCTTGCTCTCAAGGCAGGTCTCTATCCGTGTTGCACCACGCCCCGCAATCCAAACCTACGCATCGACATGTGAGATGATTTTCTATCCACAGAACATCCGCAGTGGCGAACGCGGCTCGCTCTTGTTCGGTTAGGTCATGTTCCTGAATCGCAACGGCAAGATTCTTGGCGAGCAGGCTGGAATAGGAAAGGTCCCGTGAAGCTCTGTCCAAGACCGCCAACAGCTCCTTCCGACCCATTCCTCTTCCTCTATTGAAAAACAGGATGCGATTTTCGGACAGATGAATTGGGGATTGTATCAGCGGGGATGCCTTTCGTCAAGCGCAGGAAGCGCGGTATGGTTAGATCCATCGACCTAACCCCTTCGCAACCAGTTGAATAATAAGTGTTTTTTTGAGTCGGGTGGGCGCCTGCTCCACCTGGCCGCCCACGTAGACCGCATCAAAGTCGATCAGATCGAGGCGCTTTGCCAGGGGCATACGCGCCTGTTTCTCAAGGAAGCGATCCGGCTTGCGCATTGCGAACCCTCTCCACGCACGACTTCACGATTTCTTCAGCTCCTGCGTGCCAGGAAAACCCCTTTGCTCGTTCGATCCCCATTTGCACGAGGTTTTTCCTCAGGGCCTCGTCGGAGAGAACCTGTTCGATGGATCCGGCCAGAGCCTTCGGATCCCTGGGGTCCACGAGCATCGCTGCCTTGCCCACCACCTCGGGCAGGGACGAGACCTGTGACGTGATGACCGGACAGCCGCAAGCCATGGCCTCCAGGGGTGTGAGCCCGAAGCCTTCTTCCAGGGAGGGGTACAGGTAAAGGTCAGCCAGTCCGTAGTAGGGAGGCAGTTCCTCATTCGACAGAGCGTCCATGAGCAGAACATCCCGGTGGAGCCCCAGGTCGTTCACATGTTGCACGATTTCCCGGGAGTGGGGAGTTCTCGGGCCGATGATCAGAAGCTTGTGCGGAAAGGCCCCCCTCTGCTTGAGCAACCGGAAGGCATCCAGCAGCGTGATGAGGTTTCGCCTGGCGTCATGCGCCCCCACGGTGAGGAAATAGGATCCGGGTAATCCCATCTCTCTGCGTTTTCTTTCCGCTGCTTCTGGAGACAGCCCCAATGGGCGGAAATGGGCACCCACACCGCTGCGGAAAAGTACGATCTTCTCTTCCGGAACCTCCAGGATGTCCATGATCTTTCGCTTTGTCTCCCTCGAGGGTGTAAAGATCCAGTCCGCCCTTCGGGCGCACCGGGGAACCAGGACCCTCCAGTACCGCGTCCATGCACCCGTCTGTGCCTCGGTCGTCATGAAGATGAGGTCATAAACGATCAGGGCCGTGGGAACCGGGCTCATGAGGGGACCGATGGGGTCCATGCAAACCAGCACGTCCGCCTTCTCGCGCTTAGCAAGGAGCGGCAGGGCCACCTGTTTCCAGGACAGGTTTCGCACAAGGTTGGCCACCTGTGTTTTTCGGGAGCGAGCCCCTCCCTGTTTCGGTGGGTCCGCGTCCTCCGGAAGGCAACGGCACTCGATTCCGGCCTTGTGCATGGCCTTGATCTCACGGGTCAGGCTCCTCACATAGGTACCGATCCCCGTGATGTTTCGGGTCTGTTCCCTGGCGTCAAACAAGATCTTCATGTATTCCCTTCCTGACACCTTCCATGCCCTGTGGGAATCTTTACCATAGAAAGAGAGCAATGACAGGAAAATTTAATGGGAAACGGCCGCGCACGTCAATTATAATGAATCGAGAAACATCCAGCCCGCAACTTGCCTGAAACTTCATTGCGAGAGAGATGGAAGCATGGAGAAGAACGGATGAAGGCGACTGCAAACGCAGGGAGCAACATCGCCTTTGTGAAATACTGGGGTGTCAGGGAAAGGGAAACGGACCGCCCGCAGCCACTCAATGCATCTGTGTCCATGACCCTCCGGGGAGCAGGCACCACCACGACCGTGGAGTTCCGGACGAACCTGAAGGAAGACACCTGCACGATCAACAACCTCGATGCTCCGCCCGAGGCCTGGGACAGGGTCTCCCGTGTGTTGAACAGGGTCCGTGAGCTCGCCGGCATCCGAACCTTTGCACGCGTGGCCTCGGTCAATCACCTTCCCACCTCTGCAGGCGTGGCCTCCTCGGCCTCCGGCTTTGCCGCCCTCGCCCTCTCATCGTCTCGCGCTGCCGGCCTTCCCTGCGAACCCGGAGATCTCGGGCCGCTGGCCATCCTGGGATCCGGCTCGGCCGGTCGCTCCCTTTTCGGAGGCTATGTCCGCTGGTCCCCTCCTGAGCCCGGGCAGCCCGACTCCCGCCTGGACCAGCTGGCCGGGGAGGACCACTGGGATCTGGTGGACCTCGTGGCCATCGTGAGCGCAAAGGAGAAGATCCTTTCCAGTGCCAGGGGTCATCTCACGGCTCACACGAGCCCGCTGCTCGCCGGCAGGCTGACCAGCCTCAAGGAACGTCTGCCCCGGGTGATCCAGGCGATCCGAAACCGGGACCTCCCCTCTCTTGGGGATGCCATGGAGGAGGACGCGCTCAGCATGCATGCAGTGATGATGACCTCGCGTCCGGCCCTCATCTACTGGGAGCCTGCCACACTGTCCCTCATCGAGCGGGTGCGCACGCTACGGGAGCAGGAAGGGCTCGGGTGTTACTTCACCATCGACGCAGGCCCCAATGTCCACGTAATCACCGAGCCCGCCGTTTCCGAAGCGGTTGCACGGGAACTGGAAAGGGTGGAAGGGGTGCAGGACATCCTCTGCTGCCGGACCGGGCCGGGCGTGTCCCTCACAGAGGATCACCTTCTTTAGCGTCCTGCTCAAACGGATTCTTTCTATGGGCTGTCCGCATTCTGGCCATTGGCCAGGAAAATGATCTTTCTCACCTCGGTGGCCAGATGCCCTGCCATCCTGCCGTCTGCCAGCCGGCCGCTGAGCGTACAGGGCTTGCAGCCCATCAACTCCAGAACCGACCCGTCCTTCCTGGTAATCCTGGCAACCATGGGATGTTCCATCCCCGTCCGCGGATCGGGCTCACCGAGCCGGTGTTCGAGGCTCTTCATTTCGCTGAAATAGACACGGACCCATGCCTGGGTCTCCAGGTCCTGGCCGATCATGAAGTCCCATCCTGAGGCGCGCATGGTGCCGATGTGAAGCTTTGCGTCGTGCAGGACTCGCTTCCTGCCCCGCATATCGGTCATGATGACGGTGGTCCCTGTTTTGCAAAGTTCCGGATCGAT
>CAZSUQ010000149.1:0-9449 GCA_964609935.1 uncultured Thermodesulfobacteriota bacterium
ACAGGGTGGAGGTCCGCGCCGTCCTTTCCCCGCTCCGAAGGTTCTGTCTGGCTGTGTCGGCCCTTTTTTCAGGTGTGTGGTTCTTCCTCTTTTTCCGTTGGACGTTCCGCACAAGAGAAGGAAAACCGTAACCGGGAGCTTCCATGCGAGAGGAGGCCACCTCCAAGAAGGTCGTCCGGAACACGCTCTTCAACTATCTGGCCGTGTTCAGCCTCGTCCTGGTTCGCCTTGTCTCCCTGCCCATCATCATCCACGGCCTGGGTGACGCCCGCTACGGGATCTATGCCACGGTCATGGGCGTGGTGAGCTACGTGGGTCTTCTGGACCTCGGGATCGGCGTGTCGCTCACCAAGTTCGTCGCCGAGTACTACGCCAAAAAGGACTTCCGGAGGCTCAACGACATGCTCAGCACGGCCCTGTTCCTTTACATCGGGCTCGGGATCCTGGGCGTCATCATCCTCACGGGATTCTCCGGCCTCTTTGTCCGGCACGTGTTTCAGGTCCCTGTCTCCATGTGGGTGGAGGCCCGCACCGTGTTCTGGGTCTCCGCCTTCACCCTTTTCAACGGGCTCACCCTGGGCGTGTTCGGCAATCTGCTCAACGGGGTTCAGCGCCAGGACATCGCGCGATCCATCACCATCGCGAACACCCTGCTCACCTACGGGGGCGCCGTCCTTCTCATCCTGCTCGGCTACAAGCTGGTGGCCTTTGTTCTCTACGGGGCCCTGGTGAACTTCCTGAGCTTCCTTGCCCAGGCCCTGATCGCAACACGGTTGCTGCCCGCTGTGAGGCTCCTTCCAAGAACATTCAAGGCCACGGAGAGCAAGCGCATTGCGCATTTCTCCTTTGCCATGTTCGTGAATCAGCTGGCGGCCAGAAACATGGTCACCCTGGACAAGATCGTGCTGGGCATCTTCCTGCCCATTGCAAACGTCACGCTCTACGCCATTGCGGTCACCGTGGCAACGTTCTGCTTCCGCATCCCGGCGGCCGCCGTACTGGCTTCCCTGCCCGCCGCATCGGAACTGGCCGCACAGAACCGGAAAAAGGACCTCCACCGCCTCATCCTCCGGGGCATGAAGTATACGGGCATTGTGGCCCTGTTCGTGTTTCCTGCCGTTGGGATCCTGGCCAGGGACATCATCCGGATCTGGATGGGGAGTGGTTACGAGATCAGTGCCGTGATCCTTCAGATCCTCCTTGTGGGGTATTTCTGGCTGGTCATCAGTGCTTCGAGCCAGAGCGTAATGGTTGGTATCGGCCGGCCTTACGTGAACACGGTCTATTCCGTCCTGCAGATCCTGCTCTGTTCCGTTCTCATGGTGGTCCTGGTCTATTTCCACGGCCTGATCGGCGCCGCGGTGAGCGCCATGGTCGCCTACACCCTCGGGGGGATCGTCTACCTCGTCCACTCCACGATCATCTTTGAGATCCCCCTGCAAAGGATCTTTAACACGGCCATGCTCGGCAGGGTCGTTCTCATGCTGATTCCGGGTTTCCTCTGGGCCTTGATCCACCACTTCTACCCGCCCGGAGGCCTCCCCTCTCTCCTGGCCCATCTGTCCGCCTACCTTCTCCTTTATGGACTGCTCGTGATCCGCTATCATATCGATGATTTCGACATGGAGAAGATCGGTGCGGTCGTCCCGGCCGTGCGTCGCCTCGATTTCCTCAGGCGGCACTGATCCATCCGCGCTCCTGGAGACATCATGGCTCGAATCGGGATCGACGCAAGATACATGGAAAACGAGAACACCGGGATCGGCCGCTACAGTTTCAACCTCCTCGCGAATCTCCTGGAACAGGACAGCCGGAACACCTACTGGGTCGCCATCCGAAAGGAGTACGAGGGCGAGCTGCTTGACGCACCGAACGTGAACTACGTGCGCTTTTCCTACAATCCCATCTCCCTGGCCACCCTGGTATCCCTGTCACGAACCGTGAGGAAGATGGACCTGGACCTCTGGCACGCGCATATCCCTGTGGCTCCCCTCTTATCCGGCATTCCTTTCATGGTGACGGTCCACGACCTGCAGCCGATCCGGGTGCCGTCCATGGGAGGCGGAAGGTCTCTCCCCCTCCGGATCGCATACCGGATGTACTATCCCCCGGTCTACTGGGCGTCCATCAACCTCTCCACGGCCATCGTGTCCGTTTCCCTTGCCACGTGCAAGGAGGTCCAGGATGTGTTCTCCGTGCCCAGGGAAAAGATCCGCGTGATCCCCGAGGCACTGGACGGACGCTTCCTGGAAGACCAGGGGAACCCTCCCCTGGAAAAGGACACCCCGTGGGAAACGCTGCCGAAACGCTTTCTCCTCTATGTGGGCTCCACGCTGCCCCACAAGAACCTGGAGAGCATGATCAAAGGGTTCGCAAGGGCCCTGGAGATCCTGCCTGGAACCGAGGACCTCTTTCTGGTCATTGCCGGCCGCCCGAGCCGGTTCGACGAGCAATGGAACCGGCTGTCCCGGGAGCTGGGCATTTCCAACCGGATCCATCGCATCAGTTACGTATCGCAGCGGGACCTCCCTTCCCTTTACAGCAGGGCCGCGGCCCTTCTTCACGTCTGCTGCTACGAGGGGTTCGGGTTCCCGCCGCTGGAGGCCATGAAGCACGGCCTGCCCGTGGTCGCGGCCTCTCACACCTCCCTCCCCGAGGTGGTGGGTTCGGCGGGCATCTTTGTGAACCCGAAGGATACAGAGGGCATTGCCCGGGCCATCGGAAAGGTCCTCCGGGACGAACCCCTTCGCCAAAGGCTCTCCAACTATGGGAGGATCAACCTGGAACGCTATGGCTGGCAGAGAGCCGCACGGGAAACCCTGCACCTGTATGAACAGATCCTGGAAAGAACATGTTTGAGACCTTCCTGATCAATCCACTCTTTACAGAGCCCATGGCCCCGGGCAGGGAACGCTACTTTGTCCGTTCAGGAAGCCGTTGGCCCTCAAGCTATCCCAAGCGGACCGGGGTTCCCGGTCGCTACATCCCCTTTCCCTTCTCCCTGGCCTACTCCGCGGCGTTGCTGGAACGGGAGGGGCACCCCGTGTCCGTTCTGGATGCCGTGGCAGGGAACGAATCCCTGGATTCGCTCATCTCTGTTGCAGGCGGCAAGAACGCGAACCTGATCCTCTTCGAGGCCACCACACCCACCTTTGAGATGGACATGGCCCTCGCCCGCAGGCTCAAGGACCTCTCGGGAGCGGACATCGCGGTCACTGGCGCGCATGCAACCACCTTTGCACAGGAGATCCTGGAGCAGGAGGCGCAGGTGGACTATGTCCTTCTCTACGAGTTCGAAGCCACCCTGCTCGAGCTCGTCACCCGGAAGGCCGAAGGGGGGGACCTTGCCTCCATCCCGGGGATCGGGTATCGACAGGGCCGTGAGGTCTTCCTTCAGGAGGCGTACCGGCCCATCGACCCCCTGGACGCCCTTCCGTTACCGGCCCGCCACCTTTTCCCATCCCCTGCCCGGCCGGACATGTACGCGTACTGGGACGGGTTCTGCCAGCACCGGCCCGCTGTGCAGATGCACGCAAGCCGCGGCTGCCCTTTTCGGTGTGATTTCTGCCTCTGGGTTCAGGTCATGTACCGCAACGGCAAACACCGCACCTTCTCTCCAGGCCGGGTGGTGGAAGAGATGGAGGAGGTTGTATCGAGGTATGGAGCAAAGGAGATCTATTTCGATGACGACGACTTCACGGTGAACAAGAGACATGTGCTCGGCATCTGCAGCGAGATCACCAGGCGGGGCCTTCGCGTGCCCTGGTCCTGCATGGGGGATGCGGTGGTGCCGGACGAAGAGATGCTGGACGCCATGGCGGATGCAGGCTGCGTGGGCATGAAGTTCGGTGTGGAGAGTGCGGCCCCTCCCATCCTGGAGCACCTCGGTAAGCCGGTGGACCCGGAGCGCGTCAGGAACGTTGCCCGATGGTGTGCAAGGAGGAAGATCAAGACCCATGCCACCATGACCTTCGGCCTCGGGCAGGAAACCATGGAGACCATGGAGACGAGCCTCTCTTTTGCAAGGGAACTGGACGTGGACTCCATCCAGTTCAGCATCACGGCCCCCTTTCCGGGCACCCGCTACTTCGAGGAGCTGGACCGGGCCGGAAGGATCAGGACAAGGAACTGGCAGCAGTACGACGGCTCCAGGAGCACGGTGGTGGATTTCCCGGACCTGACCACAGAGGAGGTGCAGAGAGCCTGCCGTGAGGCGCCGTCAACGTGGCTCCTGGGAAAGATCCGGGATCCGAAATGGCTGCTGCGACAGGCACGCTATCTTCTCCGGCTTGCCCGGGGAACGGGCCTCACCGGCATGACAGGCAGAGTCCGAAGGGCAGCGGAGATCCTCCGGGGCTGATTTGGAACTCCCTCGAGGCATTCCACGGCGCTTACGATACGGTTTCATGCACGCTGCGGGTCGAAGGGACAAGACATGAAGATCCTCATCCTGAATCACAACATGAAATGGCGCGGGACGTTCTTCCGCGCGTTCCATTTCTCACGTTGCCTGGTTCGCCTCGGTCACCAGGTCACGCTGCTGACCATCTCACACCGCAACGTCCTCCGTTTCCGCTCCCACACCCTCCACGGGGTGGAGATCCTGGAGTCCCCTGATCTCCTGATGGGAACGGGGCGCACGGGATGGGACCCCTTTGACACCTTCAGGCGGATCCAGGTGGTCCTGGGAAAACGAAGATTCGACCTGGTACACGGCTTTGACTGCAGGCCTGCCGTCATCTTCCCGGCCCTGGCGATCCAGAAGAGGCGGAATACGCCCTTTCTGTCCGACTGGGCGGACTGGTGGGGCCGAGGAGGCATTATCGAGGAGCGTGGAAGATTCCTTCGGTGGACCATGGGTCCGGTGGAAACCTTTCTGGAGGAGCATTACCGGCACCGGGCGGATGGGATCACCGTCACGAGCCGTGCGCTCCAGGATCGGGCAGTGGCCCTGGGGATCCCCAGGCACAAGGTTCGGCACATCCCTTCCGGGGCGGATGTGGAGACCATCCGCCCTCTGCCCAAGCTCGAGATGCGCAGGGAGCTCGGCCTGCCCGAGAAAGAGCCCATCATCGGTTACATCGGCTTTATCAACTACGACATCGACTGCATGATCCGCGCGTTCCCCCATGTGCAGGCCCGCTTCCCGAACACCAACCTCGTCCTTGTGGGACAGCGCTACCCCATCACACAAGAGCTTTGCCGGGAATACGATATCAAGCGCGGCATTCACGAGATGGGCGTTGTACCGTTTGAACAGCTCGATCGGTACCTGGCCTGTGCGGACGTGCTCCTCCTCCCTTTCACCGACAAGATCTGCAACATCGGGCGGGGACCGATCAAGCTGGGAGACTACATGGCCGCAGGCCGGCCCATTGTCACGCAGCCTGTGGGTGACCTCCGGCACGTGTTTCAGGACGACAAACCCATCGGACTGCTGGTGGGGGACTCCCCGGAGGAATTCGCGAACGGGATCTGCGAGCTCCTCTCCGATCCGGACCGGGCGGAAGCGTACGGCAGGAATGCCCGCATCCTCGCTGAAGAGAAATATGCCTGGCAGAGACTCACCGGCCGGCTCGATGCCTATTACCGGGAATTCGTTTAAGTGACGGAGATGCACGAAGAACGCTCGTGAAAGGCAAATGCCGGGAAGGCCGTTCCGGGCGGGACGGCTTGCGCACAGACCCTTTGTCCATTAAAGTGTTCTTACTCTGAAAAATTCACGAGCGGACGCAAGGAAGGGCAGACAACAACCATGAACATCCTCCTCACAGGCGGTGCCGGCTTCATCGGATCTCATCTCGTGGACGAACTCGTGGCCAGGGGCCACGATGTCACCATCCTGGACAACCTGGACCCGCAGGTTCATCCCGAGGGGAAACCTCCCTCCTACCTGAACGAAAAGGCCCGGTTCATCCAGGCGGATGTGCGGGACCCGGAGCCCCTGCAGAAGCTCGTGCGCAAGGCCGAGGTGATCTTTCACATGGCCAGCGCGGTGAGCGTGGGGCAGTCCAATTACGAGGTGGCCAAGTTCGTGTCCGTGAATGCCACCGGCACGGCGATCCTTCTGGATATCCTTGTGAACGAAAAACACAATGTAAAAAAGCTCGTGGTGGCCGCTTCCATGAGCAGCTACGGCGAAGGGGTCTACGACTGTGAGGCATGCGGCAAGGTCCGCCCTTCCCTCCGTTCCAGCGAGCAGATGGCCCGTGGAGACTGGCAACCCAAGTGCCCTGCGTGCAGCCGGGCCCTTTCCCCATGCCCCACACCCGAGGAGGCCGCTCTCCATTCGAACTCCATCTACGCCATCACCAAGAAGAACCAGGAGGAGATGTGCCTTCTGATCGGCAAGACCTACGGGATTCCCGTGGTCTCCCTTCGCTACTTCAACGTCTTCGGCACCCGCCAGTCCCTGTCGAACCCCTATAACGGCGTGGCTGCCATCTTCATGAGCCGCATCAAGAACGACCGGCCCCCGGTGATCTTCGAGGACGGGATGCAAACACGGGACTTTGTCTCGGTACGCGACCTGGTGGCCGTGAATCTTCTCTGCATGGAAACCGACAAGGCGGACGGCAGGATCCTCAACGTGGGCAGCGGCCGGCCCGTGGCCATCCGGTACGTGGCGGAGCAACTGGCCCTGGCCTATGGGAAACCCATCGAGCCCGAGATCACCCAACGGTTTCGAAAGGGGGATGTCCGCCACTGCTACGCAGACACCTCCCGACTCAAAGAGGTGCTCGACTATGAGCCCGGGGTCTCCTTTGAACAGGGGATCGAGGAACTGGTGGAATGGTCCCGCAACACCGAGGCAGAGGACCTCTTCGACCGGGCAAAGGCAGAGCTGGAAGCCAAGGGGCTGGCCTCTTCCTGAGGGAAAACGTTTATGAAGGTTCTGATCACCGGGGGAGCCGGATTCATCGGCTGCAACATCGCCAGGCGGCTCATACAAAGAGGTGACGAGGTGGTCATCTTCGACAACCTCTCCCGCCCGGGCTCCCACATCAACCTGAACTGGTTGAAAACCCAGGGCTCCTTTCACTTCGTGCACGGTGACGTGCGAAATCATCTGGAGGTGGAGTCCGTCTTCCGGAATCACCCGGACGTGGGCGTGGTTTACCACATGGCAAGCCAGGTGGCTGTGACAACCTCGGTGATCAACCCGCGTGAAGATTTCGAGATCAACGCCCTGGGAACCCTGAACGTACTCGAGGCCATCCGTCTCGGGACGGGAGACCCGATCCTGGTCTTTGCCTCCACCAACAAGGTCTATGGAGGCATGGAGGACGTGGTGGTCGTGGAAAAGGACGGGAAGTACGGCTACCAGGACCATCCAAAGGGTATTCCGGAGATCCGGTTCCTGGACTTTCACTCCCCCTACGGCTGCTCAAAGGGGGCGGCGGATCAGTATGTGCGTGACTACGCACGCATCTACGGCCTCCGGACCGTCTCCTTCCGTCAATCGTGTATCTACGGGTACCGGCAGTTCGGACTGGAGGATCAGGGATGGGTGGCATGGTTCACCATCCAGGCCATCCTCGGCAGGCCTGTGACCATCTACGGTGACGGGAAGCAGGTCCGTGACATGCTCTTCATCGACGACCTCCTGGACGCATACCAGACCGCTCTGGACAAGATCGACGTCACGAGCGGAAGGATTTACAACGTTGGGGGCGGCGCGGACAACACCATGTGCCTCCACGAACTCATCACCTGCCTCGAACGGCTCACCGGCGGCCCCATGAAGAAGGAGTACCGTGACTGGCGTCCCGGCGATCAGCCCGTGTTCATCTGCAATGTGGAAAAGTCGAAGAAGGATTTCGGCTGGGAACCGCGCACCTCTCCGGAGGAGGGTGTGAACAAGCTGTTCCGGTGGGTTTCGGAGAACAGGGAGATCTTCATCGAGGGGAGGCCTTGATGAAGGGAAAGCTCATCCTTGCGGCCCTGCTCCTCTTCTGTCTCGTAGACGCGCACGGCACCACAGGTTGCAGCCGTGGAGAGCCACCCCCCCCAAACCGGCAGGTGCAAGGGACGGCTCCGGTCAGAACCGCTTCCCTGGACAGGGAAACATCCCCTTCCTCCTCTTCCTCTCTCCCCCTTCACACCTCCCCCATTGCCGGGTCCTGGTATCCCTCGGACCCGAACGAATTAAGGAACCTGTTGAACCGTTACCTGGCCAAGGCCAAGGACGTTGCACCCGGCCGGGCAAAGGACCTCACGGCCCTGATCGTGCCCCATGCCGGTTTCGTCTATTCAGGCCAGACAGCGGCCTACGCGTACAGGGTGCTTGCCCAGCGAAAGCCCAAACGCATCCTGCTCCTGGGACCCAGCCATCACGCAGCCTTCCACGGCGCCTCCCTTGGGGACTTCCGTGCCTACGAAACCCCCCTGGGAGAGGTCCGGGTGGATCCTTCGGCAAGGGCCCTTCTCTCGGATTGCCCGCTGGTGTCCTTCCACAGCCGGGCCCATGAGCGGGAGCACTCCCTGGACATCCAGATCCCCTTCCTCAAGGCGATCTTTCCGGAATCGACACCCATGATCATCCCCCTGCTCATCGGACAACTGAATGAAGGCGACTACCCTGTTCTCTCCCGCTGCCTGGAACCCCTGCTGGATGAAAACACGGTGGTCATCGCAAGCTCGGATTTCACGCACTACGGCCCCAGGTTCCGGTACGTCCCCTTCCCCCTGGACGCGTCGGTCCCGGACAATCTCAAACAACTGGACGATGGATCCATGAAGGAGATCCTCCAAAAGGACCGGAAGGGCTTTCTCGCCTATGTCGACAGGACCGGGATCACGATCTGCGGCCGGAAACCCGTGGCCCTTCTCCTGGAGATGCTCCCCAAGGCAAGCCGGCCCGTCCGGCTTGCCTACGAGACGTCGGGAAACCTCACCGGGGACTTTCAAAATTCGGTGAGTTACTATTCGGTCGCTTTCTTAAACCCCGCAACCGGAGATCGCAAGAGCCACGAAAAAATCGGCAACACAAGGGAAAGAAAGGCCATGGACACGAAACAGGATCCTCAGGAAGAGACCGATCCAAAGAGGGCTTCCCTGAGCGAGGCGGAAAAGGAAACCCTTCTGCGCCTTGCACGGGACACGGTGACCGAGTACGTCCGAAACCGGAAGAGGCCTGACCCCGGGGCTTCCTACACCATCACCGATCGGCTCCAGGAGCCCCGTGGCGCCTTTGTGACCTTGAAGAAAGGGGGACAGCTGCGCGGATGCATCGGATACATTCAGCCCATCGAGCCCCTCTACAAAACCGTTCAGGAAAACGCGGTGAACGCGGCCACGCGAGACTCGAGATTCAATGCAGTGAACCAGAAAGAACTCGCTGACATCGAGATCGAGATCTCCGCGCTCACCGTGCCGGAGCGCGTCGATTCCGCAGACGACATCGTTGTGGGAACACACGGCATCATCCTTGATAAGGAGGGCCGCAG
>CAZSUQ010000150.1:0-9440 GCA_964609935.1 uncultured Thermodesulfobacteriota bacterium
TGGGGGGCAAGCACGAGAACGCGGCCGTCCGAAGGCAGGGGCACCTTCCTCCGGGTTCGGCACTCTGTTTCATCCCATACCAGGGGCCCGCTCTTCTGGTTTCGTTTCAGGTTTGAAATAAATCGCTTCACCTTGCTGTCTTCCTTCACTTGCCTCTTACCGGGACCTAGGGTTCTTTTGTCGGGACCGAAGGCTCTGGACCGGATGAAGTATGCGGGCTTGCCTTGGGAGCCTGCATTATAGACCAGGCGATCAGGCAAAAAAAAACCATACCCGTAATGGATATGGTCTTTTCTTATTCGAGATCTTTCGATCAGTTGCTCTGGCCCAGAAGCTCGATGAATCCTTCCAGGCGGGTTCGAACCTGCTCCGAGGCGTACGTGCGCGGGTCACCGATGTCCATGTCGAGCACCATGAACGGGATGTCGATCTTTGCGCACGCCTCCTGGAGAAGCCTGTAGGAGCTGTTGGCATGACGACATGCCGGTGTGGCAAAGAGAATGGATCCGTCTATGCCGAATTCCTCCTTGATGGACTCGAGCCCGTCCGTCCTGCGCCTGCTCTTCCCGATGTAGGGATTCTGGAGACACTTCAGGGCAAGCCCCTCAAAGGGGTTGTCTTCATCGATTTCATCCCAGTAGATGCGGAAGTTTTCGCACAAAGGGATGGAGACCTGGTGTTCCTTGAGGATGCTGAAAGGGTCGGACGTATAAGTGGGGATCCAGGCAAACCAGTAGAGCCGGTGTTTCTCTGCTCTCAGGCCACCCTGTGCAATGCGGTCCTCCATTTCCCGGATGAACGCCCGGTTGATCGTGTCCTCCATCCGTGTTCCGGCCAGGATCTGTCCGTTGATGGAGTAGGCTACGAGCTGCCGGCCTCCCCAGGGGGCCGGCTTGTGCTTCAGCAGATCCATCATCCTCTGCCTCGATTCCCGGGCAAGGTTGGAGGCACAAACAGCCTGCTTCAGCCTGTCTTCATCCAGGGCCTGTCCTGTGATCTCCTCCAGCTTCCGGGCGATCTCCCGGAGCTGGCCTTCCACGTACCGGATGGAGTCCTTGTTGATCTCGTTGGGCACATAGAGCAGGCACGATTCCGCCTGGGAAAGATGTGAGAAAATCTCATTGGTCTTGACCTTCCCGTCGCAGTAGAAGGAGGAGGTGATGAGCAAATCCGGTTTCGGGAACAGCCCTTGGTAATAGGCCCCGAGGCTGGCCCTGTGAAACGAACAGACATCATGGGACAGCCCCTGCTCCTCTGAAGCTGCGAGTACGGAACCCATCTTGTCCGTGGTCCCGATCATGGCGCTCGAGAGCTCGAAGTCGAACAGGGCCACATCAAAGGCCCGCATGATCTCCATGGGGATGGCATAGGTCGTGGTGTAGACGACCTTTTGTTCCGGGTCAAAGGCCTTGAGATTCTCCCGGGCCCATTCCCGAAACCACAGGGCCTGGGCGCTATCGGCCTTTTTCAACGCCTCGTCCGAACCTTGTTCCATTACCTTCATCATGGCTTCGAACATGACCTCCACCCTCCATTCATGAACATGGACTGCGGCGTAACTCTATCCGTCTTCCATGAGGGACATCCTGTCAAAGTAGACCTCATTGCGACAGAGTCTATCTCCCTCCATGAGCACGAGATCCATTCCGCCGATCTCAAAGGTCTTTCCGCCGGCAGCAGGCGTCAGCTTCGCGTGCCACAGGAAGGCTCCTCCGTTCCCTCCTTCAAACAGATGGAACTCTCGAAGCGACCAGTTCATCTTCCAGTCCTGGAACAGACGGGCCAGATATCTTCGAAAGGCATCACGCCCGATAACCTGGCCTCTTGTGTTCGGATCGAGATAGATACAGTCCTCGGTGTAACAAGATACGACAGCCTCAACATCCTGCCTGTTCCAAGCGGACAGAACCTGCTCCGCCAGTCCCACGACTTTATCCCGATTCATGGTAGGACTCCTCCTTCCTGTCTCCCGAATATTCAACTCTTTGAACCCAGGGTTTCCACAAAGGCCTGCACGCGTGTCCGAACCTGTTCCGGAACGGTCGGCTCATAGTCGGTATCCAGAATCAGGAGCGGTGTGCCCGCTTTCTTGAGGCGATCGCGAAGCAGCAGCGTGTCGTACTGGAAGGTGTCGCAAAACTTCAGGGGGGCGAAGATCACACCCCCGGCCCTGGATTCCCTGACAAGGTCAAAAAGGGACTGAAACCGATCTTCAAACAAATCCATCCTGGGGCAGGGCATCCTGGAAAGGCTCTGCCGGGCCAGTGCCATGTAGGGATCCCCGGTTCCCTCCTCAACGAGGCCCTGAAAGCGCCTTGTGGTCATGCAGGTGTCAAGACCCACCACCCTTGCCCCTGAACCTTCAACCAGGGAGATCAGATCCGGGCTCCGCAGGCGGCTGCCCACCAGGATGAGTCTTACCGCATCCTTGGTAGTGGTTGATTCGGTCCGGTCCGCCTGATCTGCGGCGGAATCCCCATGTATGGCCGACGCCTCGTGGCAAAGTGTGTAGATGTGCGAGGCGTTCCTGGCTGCTCCGTTTTCCGCCATCCGGGAGAGAAGTGCAGACATTTCCCTTCGCTTCTCGTTGAAGCTGCGGATTGCCGCTTCCATCTCCTCCGGCTCGATTTTACGGGAGGCGTTGGTTCGTTCTTGAATCCTTGTGCTGAGCCTTCTCAGCTCGGAAGCAAAGAACTCCGTGGAAAGGGGGTCATTTTTCTTGGGCACTTCCAGAAGAAAGGCGTGCATGTGGGAGACGTACTTCTCCCAGATGTCGTAGAGCTTCCGCATTCCATCGCAGCAGTTGGCGAACACGATCCCCTCTGCGGCGGCAACGTCCCCGGAGAGACCGTGGGCGAGCATACTCTTCAGATACCCGCAGGTATTGGGGTAAATGTGCGAGTCTCCGTCTGACGGGGGTTTCTCCGGATGTACGGGTACGGGGTTGAATCCCGAAGCCAGGATGATCTCCTCAGGGACATAAGAACAGGTAAAAGCCATTCTTCGTTCAGGAATGTCCTCTGCGATGGGGTCCATGACCTTTCCCCCGTTTCGAAAGCATTCGGTTCATCTGTTTCGGCCGGGTCGGCCGGTCTCACGCCTTGTCCTGGCTCCCGCGAATGGCCTTCCAGACACCGGCCGCGATCTCATCCGACACGGTTTCGGGCTCTGTCACGGCCTGGCCTGCCAGCCATTGCCTGGCATACTCCTGGCAGGGTCCCAGCAGGAGGGAAATGAATACATCCCTGGGAACCCTCTTGATCCTCTTCTTCTGCATGTGGTCCTTGACCCAGTCGGCGAGGCCCTGTGCAAACATCCGGTTCAACCTTCCAAAGGCCTCCTCCGTGCCTGCCATGAACTCTGCAAAGCGCATCTGGGACAGGAATCGCGCCCAGTCCGGATGATTGCTCACCCACTGGACATGATAGCGGATCATGGCAACCACCCCCTGGCGGGCCCTCTTTTCCTGCTGAAGGATTTCGAGAAAACCCCCCTGGTAATGGCGGATGCCTTCCAGGTAAACAGCAGCCGCCAGCTGTTCCTTGCTCTTGAAGTGATGATAGATGCTTCCCGTGCTCGCCGTGGAGCGGTGGCGGATGTCGGCCATGGTGGTTCTCTCGTACCCCAGCTCGGTGAAGCAGGAGAGGGCGGCCTGAATGATCTGCTGACGACGCTCATCGGTACGCTCTTTTCGTTTCATGTGCGACCTTCAATTAGAATTGTATTCTAGAATATTATTCTAGTCAAGTCTTTTTTTCGAGATTGTATCATGATAGAGATTCCCAAGTATAAGGTGTTGCACACGGTTTGTGTTGTCGAGCCGCCCAGGAGAATCGGAAGGGAATCACAGGATCGTTTCGTGCATGAGGGGAGCATGTCCAAGGAAGAGACGAGGCAGGTGTTTCGAAAGGGCAGGATCGCCGGGCTGGAACTGCGAAACCGGATCATCCGGGCCGGCTGTTTCGAGGGCATGTGTCAGGATGAAAGCCCCTCGGAACTCCTTCTCGAGCACCACAGGGCGGTGGCCGCAGGCGGCGTTGCCATGACCACGGTGGCCTATTGCGCCGTGTCCCGAAACGGCCTTGCCTTTGGACACGAGATGTGGATGCGGGAAGAGATCGTGCCCATGCTGAAGCGGATCACGGACGCCATCCACCAGGAAGGTGCGGCCGCATCGATTCAGCTTGGGCACTGCGGGTTTTTCGCCAACAGCAGGGTGATCCTGCAGAAGCCCATGGGCCCTTCGGCAAAGTTCTGCACCTTTCGTCTCAACATGAGCCGTGAGATGACCGAGGAGGACATGGCACAGGTGAGGGAGGATTTCGGCAGGGCCGCCGTTATGGCCAGGGATGCGGGATTCGATGCGGTGGAGGTTCATTCCGGCCACGGCTATCTGCTCAGCCAGTTTCTCTCCCCCTGGACCAATCATCGGAGGGATGTCTACGGGGGATCGCTCGGGAACCGGCTGCGATTCCCTGCCTCCGTGATCAGGCATGTGAGGGAAACCGTTGGGTCCGAGATGCCCGTGCTTGTGAAGATGAACCTGTGTGACGGGTTCAGGGACGGCCTGGACGTGGAGGATGCCGTTCAGGTGGCAAGGCGGTACGAGGCAGAGGGGGCGAGCTCGCTGATCCTGAGCAGCGGCTTCACCACCCGGACCCCCTTCCACCTGTTGCGAGGTGAGGTGCCCATCAGGGAGTTTGTAAAGGCGGAGAAGAATCTCCCTTTGAAGGCGGGCCTGTTCCTCTTCGGCAGGCTCATGATTACCCGGTATCCTTTCGGAGAGCTCTTCCTGCTGGACATGGCGCGCAGTGTGCGTGAGGCGGTACGTATGCCCCTGGTCCTGATCGGCGGCGTCTGCTCCCTGGCGAACATGGAAACAGCCATGGTCGAAGGCTTTGATTTCGTTCAGATCGGGCGTGCCACCATACGGGACCCGAACATCGTGAACAAGATGGAGCGCGGAGAGGTCGCGGCCTCGGACTGCGACCACTGCAACCGGTGCGTGGGCATCGTAACCGGCCGCCCCGTGACCTGCGTATGCCTCGAGGAGGGGAGGGCGCTTTGTCCATAACCGAGAATCCGCTTGCAGGCGGATCCTTCCGGAACTGGATCCGTCTGGCGCGTGCCAATGGGCCCATCGAGGCCGGGTACAGGATGCGGGCCGTTTACGTCACCTTCATGACCCTCCTCTGGGCTCCCCTTCGCCTCGTCCAGAGGCTGGTTTTCAACGGCCGGGTGGAGCGGACCACGATCAGGGACGATCCCCTCTTTGTCCTGGGCCACTATCGGAGCGGAACCACCCATTTGCTGAACCTGATCTCCCAGGACGCCCAGTGGGGCTCGGTCTCCACCACACAGGCGGTCCTGCCTGAGATGTACCTCCTCGGATCTCCCGTCAGGAGACTCCTCCGGGTGTTCCTGCCGGAAAAACGTCCCATGGACAACATGGAGATGTCACCCGACCTGCCCGAGGAGCCCGAGCACGCCGTGGGGAACCTCTCGCCTTACTGCTTCTATCACGGGTTCTGCTTCCCGAAGCGCATGATGCACTTCTTTGCCCGCTACGTTCTTTTCCGGGATGCACCCGGAGACGTGGTGAAGGCCTGGAAGAGGATCTACCGGAAGGTACTGAAGGCCGCCACCTTTTCCGCAGGCGGAAAGCGACTGGTGATCAAGAACCCCGCAGACACGGCGCGGATCCCGTTCCTTTTGGAGATGTTCCCCAACGCCAGGTTCATCTTCCTCTTTAGAAACCCCTATGTCATGTACCCATCCACTCACAACTTCTACACGGCCAACATCCGTGACTGGCAGTTTCACGGGATCCCCGACGACGAGCTCAAGCAGAACATCTTTACGATCTACCTCGAGCTCATGCGCGCGTATCAGAGGGACAAGCATCTCATCCCGGAGGGGAACCTGGTGGAGGTGCGGTTCGAGGATTTCGAGTCCCGCCCTCTCGAGGAACTGGCCCGCATATACAGCGACCTCGGCCTGCCCGGCTATCAGGATGCGGAGCGTGCGTTCAGGCGGTACGTGGATTCACAGGCCGGCTACAAAAAGAACCGCTACCGGCTGGATCCCGCCACGGTGAAAGAGGTATCGGCGAGCTGGTCCGAGGACATCGAGCGTTGGGGATATGAGCCGGACTAGCGGGATGACATGAAAGGATCGCTGTATTAGCCGTTCGGAGGTGCTCCTCGTTTCTATCGAACATGAAACACGTTCGTTGTACCGCTGTACGGGGTCGTTTCTCCAGTGAGGAACGATTTCCAGCTTCCTGCGTGGCGGATGCGGTACTCACCGGGTTCGGTATCCTGAGGGATGGCCCAGTTGATCGTAACCCTTGAGGCGGCAATCCCTTCCCTCTCCCAGATGAAGCGCGTTTCCGGGTCCCAGTCATGGAAGACAGGGGTCCAGTTCAGTGGACCCTCTGCTCCACAACCTCTGGGTACTTCATCCGTAACGGATGAACGTGCCGTTAAACTGTTTGGAATGCGTTCCTTCTCGACAAAAAGATAGGAGTCCTGGGTCCGAAGGTCGTTCTTTGGATCCCCGCCCCAGAACACTACGGTCACGGTTTCGCCTCTTTCGTAAGAAGAGGAGGGCTGCTGGTGCACGTCGCCAAAGGAAACCCCTTTGGGTGTGCTGTCGAACAGGACACTGGAAAAGGGGGCTTCGTTCTGTTGGCTGCTCAAATCCCGTGGAGACGGTCCGGAAGGGAGGTCTTCCTGGTCGGCCATGGCTCGGGCAACAAGGGAGAAGGTCTGTTGAAACGCGTTCAAGGTGTAAGGCCCGAAATGGGTGGAGGCCCCTTCATAGTGCTGGGCAGAGTACTCTTCCCGGGTGGTCACGTATCCCGCATAGGCGTTGGACAGTCCCGCAATGACAACGTGGTCCACGTCGGTGCCGGCAAGGTCGTAAAGTACGGTATGGCGAAGCCGTCTTCCCGCCATGGTGGTGATCTCCGTGGGGTGACCGATCACAGCAAGCCCGCCGATCTTTAAAATCTGAACCGGAAGGACCTCCGGTGTCCAGGGAACCGGAGACCGGCGACCCAGAGATAGGAACACATATTTCTCTTTATGGCAGGGCTGGTCCTCAGGTACGAGGGGAATGCAGGGCCGCGTGTCGCTCCCACAGGTGATTCCTTCAGGGATGAAGGGCAGCCCCACGCTGTCTTCGGTGCTTCCCGCCAGCATGGAGATCCCGATGGCGGCCGTGCAGGTATCCACAGGGTCGTCGCCGTCCTGTATCCATTCCGGGTCCAGGAGCACGTGGGAGAAGTCCGCGTACATGTGTCGGTAATCAACACCCCCACGAAGCGGCTGGTGCGCGGCGTCATACAATTCCAGGGCCTTGTCAACCTGCCTTCGGGCGAGGATCTCCATGCGCTCGAAGTCGTGGATCCCATCAGGGTAGCCCCAGAACAGGCTCGGAGAGACGTCGCCTGCATTGGCCTGTGCAAAGGCTGCGACAAAGGTGTCGGCGGATGCGTAGTCCGCGCCTTTGTCCTTTTCAAATAAATACGCGGCCAGTCCCTTGTTGTCCCCGGATATGAGCCTGATCGTGTTCCCCAGGTTGGTGGGGTGCACCGGGAACCAGTTGACCATCCCTATCTCTTCCCCTTCCACGGATACCAGCTTGAGCAGCTTCATGATCCGGTCCGTATCTCCCTCATGGGAAGCTCTCTCTTCCGCCGGGTTCCGATCGTAGGCCACACGGGATGCATTCCACCCGCACGCTTCCAGTCTTCCCTCCTTGATGAGGATCCTGCCCGGCACGATGTTGCCGTGTGCCTTCCTGATGGATTCCACAATCCCCGAGGTGATGGCCGTGAAGTTCTGTTCCACAAAGCCGAAGAGCGACAGGTTGTAGAGGTCGTAATGGGAGTACCCTCCCGGACCGCTGTGCGTGTGCGTGGCGCTGATGAGCACGTTCTTCTCGTCATAGAAAAGTCCCAGCTCGGGATCTTCACGGAGAACCCTGATCACCTCCTGCTTCACGGCCTGAAAGACCTGACCGAGGTCTGCGATGACGAGCACGACCCTTTTCCCGTCGGCAGGCTCTCCGATGATGAATGCCCTGGACCGCAACCTCATGTGGATCCCCTGGGTGCGCTGTTCAGGAAGGGAATACCCCATCATCCCGATTCCGGCGGCAGGCCCGGTGATGTCGTGGATGCCTGCGCCGATGATGTAGACATCCCCTTCGTCATCCGCACCTGATCCGTTGCCGTCCCGGGTCGACGGGCCCCCGCATGCACTGAAAACGCAGAGGATAAGGCCCAAAACAAGCGCCTTGGTAAATTCCCAAAAACGATCCGAAGATTCCATGCTTACTCCGCTCGCAGCAGAAGGCTTCATGCAGGTTGTGGGCTGAATCATGTGAGCGACAGCTTTCCTCTCCCATGATAGCGAAGAGATGAGGCAAGGCAACCGAAGACTCCGCTGTTCGGAACGAGAACCCCGCCAGAGATAAAGGAGGAGAATTATTTGGAGTGAAAAGGAAAAAAAGGAAACACCTGTTCAGCCCTAAAAAAATAAAGAGAACCCCACCCAGGGAAACGGTGGCCCACGGGCGAAAAATAACTAATAAAATCATAAAGTTATATTTGTCTTTTGACGACAAGAAAAGAAGTAGGGTTCATGGTATGAACCTTGCTAACTAATCTGGGAACGATTCACGTGTCCTTGGATCCAGCTTACGACACCATAGAAGGAGGCACGACAGATGGAGTGCAGAGGCAGCAGAAACGGGCTGAGCTTGAAATCCTTGAAAGGGTTCCTTGTCCTTTCCTTCCTGATGGCAGGGGTTTTCGGTATCGCGGAAACGGGCCAAGCCATTCCCTTTACCGACACCTATGATGCAGGCCACATACGAATGAAGGGTAGTCTCCTGCGGCCGGACGATTCCATCTCGTGGACGTTCGACATCACGGATGACGGGTTCGATCCCCTCACCCAGGACGTGCTGTCCGCGGAGGTTGTTCTCAACCTTGAAGACGACGGCGGCCGTTTCGATTTCTTCGAGATCGCCATGCTGAATGTGGGGGAAAACACATTTTCCTGGGAAGTTGACAGCGGAAACACCACCTTCATGCTGACTTCCCTTATGGTGCTGAGTGACACCGGAACGGTGGATTGCACCTTGACAGCCGGTCTCGGCGATTTTTATTTCAATTCGGCTGTGCTGAGAGGCGAGGCCACGGCTCCCCGTCCCGCTGCCACACCCACTCCCGAACCAGCTACCTTGTTCCTGTTCGGAAGCGGGCTGTTGGGTCTCTCTGCGCTGAGGAGCCGTTTCGGATAGGTCATCGAAAAACAGATGCTTGACTGAAAGACGGATGGTTGACTGGAAATGGGCCGTACCCTTCCCGGGTATGGCCTTTTTCTTTCGCCCCGGGCATGGCGCGCAGCGCCGGAGACGGTTCTATC
>CAZSUQ010000151.1:0-9380 GCA_964609935.1 uncultured Thermodesulfobacteriota bacterium
CCGATGTGCTTGTCCGGATACACCTGTGAGGTGCGTTCAGCCAGCTTGTTCACGAACCAGAACTGCGTACCGCCGGTGGTTTCGTATTGTTCATTGATCGCGGTGCAGGGAATGCACGTGCAGTAGTTGTAGTAGTCCATCTGGGAGAAGTTGTGCTGGAGATCGTGCGGCCGTTCCGCCATGCGCCGGAGCATTCTTTCCGCAACGATCTCGAACACGTCCTCGTTGCTGAGGCAGAGCTGTGTCTCTTCCCGGATGCGCACGCCCCCGATCTCGGAAAAATACTCCGGGTGCTCGTCAAAGAACTCGCCCGGGCTCAGGTACCGGAAATAGGAGTGGGCGCGACCGTCGTGGGAGATCTGAAACCCGTGGGGTGAGTCCGGGCCGTTGGAGCCGTCGTTGTCCGAAACGCGTGCCTTGAAGTCTGCGTCCTTCCCCGGCCACCGGTAGGATGTGTGACGCCACTTGAACGCCGGCTTTACGAGCCGGTCCGTACCGGGCACGGTCACCTCGGCAGCCGAAGGCGTCTCTGTCACGCCCGGGGCGATCCAGCGAACGCCGAGATCGTCTTCCAGAAAGCGGTGGACACCGTAGAGGGTCCCTGCCCCCGGCGTGCCGGCGATCACGATGTGCGGTGCCTTGGTACGGATCACGAACCCCTGGTCTCCGAGCTGTTCGGGACCCGGATCCACGCCCAGGCTCTGGGCCGCGGGCCCGCAGCCCAGGACGATCATGGAGCGGTCGGTCTTGGCAGGGAACTCGACAATGGGGATCTCGATCCCGGTACACGCCTTGAAGAAGTTTTGAAACTCCTCTGCTGCGAATCCTTCCGACGGGCTCGCATCCGGGTCCAGCACGATTTCGTGGGACGAGGCCCCGATCGTGACGGGCTCCAGCGGCACCGTGGAGCCTTGCCGGGTGGGGGTGTTTGTATTGCTGCATGCGCTCCACAGGAAAAGCATCAAGCAAAGGGTACGGCAATCCGGCATTTGAGCATGATGATCCCCCCTCCTCCTGGGTCTGCAAACTGGATGGACACGGCCTGATCCTGCTCGGTACGGGGAGAATCGACCCTAACTGACCAAAGAGAGATCAGCATCGGGGTCAGGACTTGAAACCCCTTGCGCACTATAACAGATTTTCTTCTCTTCGTCCCTCCTTGGGGCTGTCTGGCAAAAAATAGAATGCTATTTGAAAGCTATGAGGGATTTACGCGTAAAGAATCCTTTGTTTTTTTTCATCGAAGCATATACTCTATAGATGTACTAGGAAATAGGTGGCTATTCTCTATCTCCCCCGCAGGTGCGATATCCTGTTGAAAACAACCATTTACCGAAACTTAACGGGTCACCTGGTCATCTTAGAAATGTCAAACAATTATAAAGGAGGCGTCATGAGTAATCTAAAACAATGGTTGACCCCTGTGATGGCGGTGGTTCTGCTCCTTGCCTTCAGTGCTTGCGAAGGCCCGTTCGACCGGGCGGCCTACCTTCAGATGGCCACACCCTCGAGCATTGTCGTGAAGTGGGGCACACTCGATGACAGGGACAGTCGTGTGGATTACGGAACCAACCCGGCCCTTCTCGACATGACGGTTCAGGACCCCACCCTCTACACGGACCACGAACTACAGATTACAGGATTGACGCCTGACACGAAGTATTACTACGCGTACGGAACCACGGACGGGACCCTTATCGGCGACACGGATCACTTCTTTGTCACCCCACCTCTAGCCGGCACCTCAAAGGCCACGAGGGTCTGGGTCATCGGCGACTCCGGCACGGCGAACCTCAATGCGCTTGCCGTTAAGGACGCCTACCTGGCATACACAGGGGCCACCAGCACGGATCTCTGGCTGATGCTCGGAGACAACGCCTACTCGGACGGGAAACAGAGTGAATACCAGGCGGCTGTCTTCAATATTTATCCGGAACTGCTTAAGAACACACCCCTCTGGCCCACCCTGGGGAACCATGACGGCCACACGGCCATCTCTGCCACACAGACAGGGCCCTATTACGACATCTTCACGCTTCCCACGGCCGGTGAAGCCGGGGGCACGGCTTCCGGAACTGAAGCTTACTATTCCTTTGATTATGCGAACATCCACTTCGTCTGCCTGGAATCGCACCAGACGATCCTTGATGCTACGGGCAAGCCTGCCATGCTGGCCTGGCTGGACCTGGACCTGGGAAGCACCTCTCAGGACTGGATCGTCGCTTTCTGGCATCACCCGGCTTACACCAAGGGTTCCCACGATTCGGACTGGGAGCTAAATGACGTGGTGATGAGAACGGATGTTTTGCCTATCCTCGAGTCATACGGTGTGGATCTGGTTCTTGCGGGACACAGTCACTCTTATGAACGCTCCTACCTGATGGACGGTCACTACGGCCTCTCCAGCACCTTTGATCCGCTGGTGCATGCCCTGGACGACGGCGACGGCCGGGAGGATGGTGACGGTGCTTATTCCAAGGGCTTTTTGCCCAACGACGGTGCGGTCTATGCGGTTGCGGGAAGCTCCGGGAAGACGAGCGGCGGGCCGCTGAATCACCCGGCCATGTACATTTCCCTGAATCTACTGGGTTCCATGGTCCTGGACTTCGACGGGTCGAGACTGGACGCCACGTTTCTTGACTCCCTCGGCGGCGTGCAGGATTACTTCACCATCGTGAAGGGACCGTAAAGCAACTTTTTGAAAGGCAATCTTCCGTGAACTTTCGGGAAAAGGGCCTGCTGCCGGTGCACGGGCGTACACCACGGAGGAGCGGCAGAGAGGGGTCTGGACCACACTTCCAGGCTCCTCTTAACATTGCCCCCCTTGCAGTTCTCGTCTGCCTGGCGATCCTGGCTTTCTCCCCCCTCCAGGCCCCGGCCCATACCGACCTCCACGAGCAAATCGAGACCCTGTCGGCACAGATTGCCAAAAAACCCGGGAAAGCGGAGCTCTACCTGAAGCGCGGGAATATACACCTGCTCCATCAGGACCGTGACACCGCCATGGCGGACTTTGAACGGGCGGCTACGCTGGACCCGAAACTCTCAGCCGTGCATCTCGCCCGCGGCAGGGTTTTCCAACAGTTGGGCTTACCAAAAACAGCCAAGGCCGCATTTGACAGGTTCCTGGCCCTGGAACCCGGTCACTCCATCGGCCTTGCGGCAAGGGCCCATGTCCAGGCCGAGCTCGGCCGCTACCTTGAAGCGGCCGAGGATTACACGCGCGCGATCCGTAACGCAAAGAAACCCCCGCCGGAATTCTTTCTGGAGCGAGCCAAGGCGCTTGCAGGCGCGGGTGACGCACATGTGGACAGGGCCCTGGAGGGTCTGGACGAGGGGACCAGGAAGCTGGGCCCCGTGGGGGTCCTCTCCCTCTATTCCATCGATCTCGAGCTCAAGAGAAAACGCTACGACGCCGCACTGAAACGATTGGAAGCAATCATTTCCAGCTCTTCCCGAAAGGAGCGGTGGTTTGCCAGGAAGGGTGAGATCCTGCAGCAGGCCGGCCGCAAGGACGAGGCCAGGGAAGCCTTCCTGCAAGCCATCAAGGCCATCGAAGCCCTGTCCCCCCACCACCGGAAGACCCGGGCGATGACGGACCTGGAAAAGCGCGTGCGAGTGGCACTCGACAGCCAGGTCTCCAGGAAACCGTGATGCACCGTGCTCCTGCCAGCTGATCCGCTCTCTTTGCTGATCTGTCCGGCAACGATTCTCGCAAGAGATTCCTTCTCCTCGGGGCCGCCTTGAATGAGTTAAACCTCAAGGGACGAGGATGACCTTCCCGATATTCTTCCGCTCTTCGATGTAGGTGTGGGCCTTGCCGGCGTCCTCAAAGGAAAAGGTTCTGTCCACGTGGGGCTTCACCCATCCCTCCGCCACCCCTTCCAGGACCGCTTTCATCCACGCGTTCACCTTCGGACCCTCTCCCCAGAGGTGCCCCACGTTCACGCCAAAGACCCCCTTGTTGGAATTCATCAGGCGCATAGGGTGAAACCAGGGCGTCTGTACCAGGATCCTGGCGAACCGCAGGGCAGCAACACCCCAGGACTCGGTCACGGTGGAAACTCCGAACATCCCCAGCCGGCCGGTGCCCCGAAGCGCATTGTAGCTCTTCTTCCAGTTCGCCCCGCCCAGGGGGTCGATGATCATCTCCACGCCCTTCCCGTCGGTAAGCTCTGCAAGCTTTTTCGTCCAGTCCTCACCGCGGTAGTCAATGGCGTGGTCCAGGCCCCGTTCGCGGAGGAAGTTGTGCTTCTTCGCACTGGCGGTCCCATAGGTGACCGCACCGATCCTTTTTGCAAGGTCCAGGGCCGCCAACCCCACGCCACCGCCTGCGTTGTGGATGAGCACGGACTCACCCTGCTTCAGGGAACCCATGACCACCAGGAGCTGGTAAGCTGTCAGGTAGTTCACCGGGATGGCGGCGGCCTGCTCAAAACTCAGCGACTCGGGCTTTTCCGACACCTGCTCCACAGGGACGACCACCCGGTCGGAATATCCTCCGAAACGCGTGAGAGCCAGTACGGGCCTGTCCCTCAGGCCCGTGTCGACCCCCTCTCCGGTTGATTCCACGTGGCCGGACACCTCATAGCCGATCACACAGGGCGGTTTCGGAGCGTCGAGATACATGCCCTTCCGGGCCATGATGTCCGCAAAGTTGATTCCCGAAGCGCTGACGCGGATGACAACCTCCCCCTCTCCGGGTTGACGGTCTTCTGTCTCCTGTATCTTCAGAACCTCCGGCCCGCCGCTTTTCGTTATGAATATCTGTCTCATTGCCTTTCTCCGGATCCTGGCTTGGATTTCTCATCATGTGCACACTGAGCCCCATGTGGATATAGATGCGGTGCGCGCAGGGAAAAGTTGTCACCCCTGCAATACCCCTCCATTCACGATTACAGAATCGTGGGAGAAAAGATCTCCGCCTTTCGCCCCTCTATCGCATGAAGCCTCGTTGTTGGGGCGGTGGAAGTCATCACGCAATACACGGGTTAGATGGCCGCAAGGATCAGGGCCAGGGCCAGGGTCGTGTTGAATGCCACCCAGCCCTCCTTGAGGTGCAGACCCCGGCTCCGCTCAAAAGAAGACCTGGTGGGAAGCGCGCCCCGGAGAGCATGGATCGACATCCCTGCAACGAGCCAGAGGGCATTGCCGTCCATACCCTTGAAGGCGACCGCATAGACAGCGGCGGCGCTCGCCAGGTTCAGCAATGTCTGCCAGAAGCCTGAGCGGTCAAAGGCGAGCCAGACGTAGAGCAGTCCCGAGGTGCCGATGAACGCGGCCAGCAGGCGGATTCCCGAGTCCGAGGCCATGTAGCTTGTGAACAGGAGCAGGCCTGCTGCCAGCACACCGAGCACAACCGGATAGAAGTGTTCCGGCACCTGCCTGATATAATTCTTTAGAGTCGCTTCTCGTGCAGCCATGATATCTCCTCCTTCCTTCTTCGTATGTGTTTCCTTCATTCTGTCCTTCTCCCAGCGCCATACTTACTAGTAGGTAAGACCTTTCTTGAAAAAAAATTTTTAAACGGAGATCCCCACATCCCGGCGGATCTCATTGATGGCGCAATCCAGGGTTTCCGGTCCCATGATCCTTCCCAGCTGAGCCGCTCCCTGGAGGCAGGCCTTGATGCTGATCGCCCGATCCTCGGACCGTCCCCCGAAGCGAAACGTGCCGTCTTCACGACCCACATTGAGGACATGGGTCAACCATTCCAAAAGCTCATGAACGAGGAGCTCCGCTTCCCTTTGCGCCGGTTCCGGTATGGTATAGAAGTCTGTTCCCACGATACCCACCGGGCAGATCATCTCGCCCTCCTTCAAGGAGTCGCAGACAAAATCAAAATATGCTTCCAACTGCTCCCTGGGGTCCCCTCCGTTCTCTTTGAAGTCCGTGGAGACCTTGCGGAGGATATCGCGGTAGCGCTCGATCATTGCTACGGCCAGGTCCGCTTTGGATGGGAAATGGTAGTGGATCGCGGCGTTCTTGACTCCCAGCAGGCTGGCGATGTCCTTGTAACTGAAGCCGTTGTATCCGCGGCGCTGGAAAAACCTCTCGGCTTCCTTCAGGATTCGCTTTTTCGTGTCCGACAGCCTGTTCATTTTCTCCACTCCTTGGTTA
Organism: uncultured Thermodesulfobacteriota bacterium; assembly: GCA_964609935.1. GTDB lineage: Bacteria > Desulfobacterota > DSWW01 > DSWW01 > DSWW01 > CAYTRL01. The sequence goes on from CAZSUQ010000151.1 coordinate 6,121, forward strand.
CCTACTTACCTATATGTAAGTAAGATGCGTGAATTTGTCAAGAAGTTTTTTATTTTTTTTATTTTCCGTATTGATCTCAATACGATAGCAGTCTCCTGAAATCTTCTGAAACCACAACAAAAATAGAAAATGTTTGTAAATAAACTAAAACATGAAATACAATATATAGTTGCAATCACGCAACAGCGGAGGGAAGACCGTATGCATCGCCTGCCCTGCCTGACATTCGCAATCCTCGTTCTTCTCAGCCCATGTGCGGTCACAGGGGCCCTTGCCTCTGACGGATTCTTTACCGTCGGCCAGGACGAAGGCCGCTGGTGGCTCTTTGACCCGGACGGCGAACGCTTCTTTTCCACAGGTGTGAACGTGCTCAATTCTTCAGGCTATTTTGCTCCGGACCTGGGCTACAGCCCGTATGAAAGAAACATCCTGGAGCTGTACGGAAGCCACGAGGCCTGGGGCGATGTGGCCTTCGAGCGATTGATGTCGTGGAACTTCAACACCGTGGGCGCCTGGAGCAGCTTCTCCCTGTTCGAGCACCGGATGCCCTACACGCTCAATCTGGCCCTCTCGCCGGCGGACTGGCAGCACGGCACCGTGCCGGACCTCTTCTCGGATGATTTCTATGATCAGGTGGCCAGCGAGATGGCCTCCAAGGTGGTGCCCAGGGCAGCCGACCCAAACCTGATCGGCTACTTCCTGAACAACGAGCTCCGCTGGGGCACGGACTGGCGGGGGATCACCGACCTGTTCGCCGAATATTTCGCCTTCGAGTCCGGAAGCCCGGGCAAGACGGCCCTGGTTCAATTCCTGCGGGACCGCTACGGCGACGACGTGGCCGCTTTCAACGCTGCCTGGGGCTTTTCCATCGCGTCCTTTGACGAGCTTCATGCCATGACCGACATCAGCCCCTATTCCTTTGAGGAGGTGCAGAAGGCGGATCGGGAGGCATTTTCGGGCATGGTGGCCGAGCATTACTTTTCCTATTGCCACGATGCCATCCGCTCGGCGGACCCGAACCACCTGATCCTGGGGTGCCGCTTCGTGAGCTGGATAACGCCGCTCCAGGTGCTCCAGGCAAGCGCGGCCTATGTTGATGTGCTGAGCGTCAACCACTACCTCCCGTGGCCCTTTTACCGGGGAATCATCAGCATTCTGGCCGCCGGGTTTTCCTGGACCGACCCCTCGAACATGCTGGCCCGGTTTTACGAAGTCACACAGAAGCCGATCCTCATCTCGGAGTTCTCGATCCGGGCCATGGACTCCGGGCTGCCCAACTCCTATCCCTACAACTGGTTCTTTGAGACCATGGAGACCCAGGCCGAACGTGCCGACTGGTTCGAAGAATATGCGCGGGCCACGTTCCGGTCCGGGTATGTTGTGGGATACCACTGGTTTTCTTACATGGACGAGCCGCAGGAGGGACGTTTCGACGGAGAGAACTCCAACTTCGGTCTTGTGGACAACGACGATGTTCCCTGGTCAGAGCTCGTGGACCGGATGACCGTGGTGAATGCGGACGCCTACAACTGGCCGATCCCGGACAACGGGGAGTGGAAGGCCGCGAGTACGGCTCATGCAGCGGTTTCGAGCTCCGGGCGCACCGAGGGGCCATCCATACCGCTCAACAGCATTGTGCTGATCTTCCTTCTCCCTGCTGCCGCAGTGGCCCTCACTAGGGCTGTCTCTCGATCCCCTCGCAAAATAACCCTGTAAGCCTTCTGATGCCCTTGAGATGAAGCGGCAGGTCATCTCAAATCGGCTGTCACAGGTGGGGGTGCGTGATAATCAACCTTCCCTCGATCCACTGGTTCCTGCTCGCGCAAGGCAAGGTATCGGCTGTGGAGGAAAGCCAGGAACCTTTCGATCCCATCCACCGCAGCCTGTGCTCTCGGCGTTGAGCACAACTCAAAGGCATGCTGGGCGCCCGGGATCTCGGCATAGATCACAGGGGAGGAACGGTTTGCATTCAAGGCCTCGACAAAGTGCCGGGCCTCTTCAACAGGAACCAGCGTGTCGCGCGCACCCTGAATCACGAAGAAGGGGGGCACCTCTCCGCTGATCCGGTCCACCGGAGACGCCCGCCGGTACGCTTCAGGGCTTTCCGCAAGGGTCGTCTTCATGACCCACTGCTCCAGAACCTTTTTCAACCCACGGTTGCGCTGCTGCCCGTGCCGGTTAGTGAAGTCATAGACGCCGTACAGCGGTACGCAACCCCTCACCGAGGTGTCCACCTCCTCGAAGCCGGGCTGGAACCCGGGGTCGTTGGGCGTAAGGGCAAGCAAAGAGGCAAGGTGTCCGCCGGCAGACCCTCCGGTCACGACGATGAAGTCCGGGTTCGCTCCGTATTGCTCACCGTTCTCACGAATCCATTTCACGGCCCTTTTGACGTCGATGATATGATCGGGAAAGGTGGCAAGAGGACTCCGCCTGTAGTTGACGCTGAAACAGGTCCACCCCCTGGAGGCGAGGTGGTTCATCAGGGGAAGGGCCTGGTGGTCCTTGGTTCCCACCATCCACCCCCCCCCGTGAATCTGAAGGAGCGTGGGCGTACCCCTGGGATGCGAACAATGGCGGTAAACGTCGAGCTTCAGGTTGATGCCGCCCTGATGCGCGTAGAGGATGCCCCTGATGCATTCCACCTCCGGCCTCCGAATGGGAAGGGGGAGAAGGATCGGGCGCCAGCGAACCTCTTTCTCAAAGGAGGCCTTCTGATCCTCGGTGATGTCATCCAGGTAGCGGGCGCCAAGGCCGGCCCGCAGGGCCTTTTCGATCACATTGCGCGTGCCCAGGGACCTCCCGTAGTCCAGGGCGAGCGCGGCCCATGAAACGATCAGGATCCCCAGCCCCAACTGCCCGGGGAGCCCCTTCACTGCATTCACCGAAATGAGCAGCAGGGCGATGAGCACCTGCAGCAGGATGCTGTGGAGAGCCAGCTCGCCGGTCATCCAGCCCATGGCAAAACTGAATCCCGCCCGTCTGGCATGGGAATGGATGGGTCTGTACACATTGGAGGTGAGAAGAGCACTCGTCAGGGCGAACAGGAGCAGCAGCCAGGACACGAATTTCTCCTAAGGGGAAGGCTCTTTGATCTCCAGAATCTTGACGTCAAAGTGGAGTGTTTTTCCAGCCAGCGGGTGATTCAGGTCCAGAATCACGGTTTCCTCCTTCACCTCAGCGACACGAACGTTCACGATGTTGCCGTCATCATCGCGCCCCTGGAGACGGGCATCCGCCTTCCGCGCCTCTTCCGGAACCTG
>CAZSUQ010000152.1:0-9314 GCA_964609935.1 uncultured Thermodesulfobacteriota bacterium
GGACACGGTGGTCCAGGGTGTGGCGGCCTGGTTCCTGAACCAGGGGATCGTCATGCGGACCCTTTCCGCAAAGAGCGAGCGGGATGCACGTTACGCAATCATCGCCACCATTCTCCTGCTCCAGCCTCTGGCCGCCATCGTGGTTGCCAACGCGGGTTGGCTGGGTTCCTCCATGGTGAACGCCGGGTTGATCCCCGGTGGGCTGGCTCCCAACGATGCGTTCGTGGACGTGGCTTACAGGCTCTGTATCCCCGGGGTGTTCGGGCTGATCATGGCCGCCCTGACCGCGGCGCTCATGAGCACGGCGGACACCCTGATCAATGCCACCTCGGCCGTGACCGTGAACGACATATGGAGACCCTACGTAAAGAAGGATGCGCCCGACCGTTACTATCTCTCCGTTGCCCGCTGGGTATCCATTGCCGCAACCCTGCTCGGAGTTCTGCTTGTTCTCGTTTACATGCAGTTTCATTCCATCTATCAGGCACATGGCTTCTTCACGGCCGCCATTGGTCCTCCCATGGTCGTGGCTGCCGTTCTCGGGCTGCTCTGGAAACGCTATACCCCTGCAGCGGCTTTCTGGACCCTGGTGGGTGGTGCCATCGCCATGGGGGTCTCCATCGCCTGGCCAGAGGTCGTCAAGCCCTTTGCCCACGGGACACCGGCCGAGGGGCGTTTCGGTGTGACCTATTCCTACATGCGGGGACTCTACGGGCTCGCCGTCTCCGCTGCCATCGGGGTGTCGGTGACCCTCTTTACCCGCCCGAGAGAGGAGAAGGAGGTTGAAGGCCTGGTCTGGGGGACCATCAAGGCCGCCAAGTGGAGCTTCAAGGGCACGGCCCCGAACGAGGTTCCAGGCAGGCGTGTGCTTGCCGAGGCCAAGAAGGGTGAGGAAAACGTTCATGTGCAAACACGGGCAGACGGAAATCGGATCGAACGACAAGGGGTCCAAATCTCCAGGAACCTGATGGAACAGATGAAGGCGAATCCCGGGGATCTTGTCTACCTATGTAACAGAAAGCTTCGATACGCCGCCCTCTTCTCCATGCATGCAATTGCTGACGAACCCCTCCATGACCCGGATCTGATCCTGATTCCTTCCGCCATGTTCGCTGATCTCCATATCCGGGAAGGTGACAAGGTCAAGGTGGAAAAAATCATCTAAACACAGGCGATTTTCCGGATGCCTCCCTTGGAGGATCCAGGAAAGGGGCGCCATGCATCAAGCGTCCCGTTACAGCCCTGTCTGAATTGACATGTCTTCCGCTTTTTCATAGGCTGATCCGCACTCCTTATACCGTTTTCGACACTGAACCACGCCAAGAGAACTCCCATTTCCTAAAGAGTACAAGAAAGAAAGGGACTCAAGATGAAAAAGACGATCGTCACCCTTGGAACCCTTCTGCTGGTAGCGCTCTCCTTCATCGTTGCAGGACCGTTTGCGGTTGCCGATGCGCCTGCAAGTCAACAGGGCTCCAAAGAAGGGGCTGCCGGAGAAAAGAAATACATCCCCGTGGAGGTTCCTGCCTTTGTGAACAACATCCGTCTCACAGGAAGGATCCAGGCAATGTGGAAGGTGTGGGGTGAAAACGATGAGGAACAGTGGGGAGCCTCAGGCCTCGGCGATATTCTCGAGGATGAGGGCTTTCGCATTCCCAGGTGGCGGTTCGGCGTCTCCACCACCCTTTTCGAGCATGTTCGCTTTGACGTGACCATGGGGGAGAGCGAGTTTCGAACGGAAAACGATGTCAACCTCCTGGACGCATTGATCACGCTGACTTACATCGATGCCGCGAACGTGTCCCTGGGCGCTGGAAAGGTTCCTGTGGGCAGGCAGCACATGACCTCTTCAAAGAACATGCAGTTCATCTTCCGGCCGATCCTGGCACAGAGCCTCATGGTCCCGCATCTGGGGCCTGACCCGCACGACTTCAATCCCGACAACTTCAACGGGCTCGGGATTCCGGAACGGGACGTGGGCATCACGGTCTTCGGCAGGTTGTGGGAAGGCGTGTTCAAGTATTATGCCGGGATCTACAACGGCACCGGCGACCTCTTCAAGGGGGTGGTGAACCATGAAAAGGACACCGACTTCTTCAAGACCCTGGGCGACTACGCCTATGTCGTCCGGGCCGTGGTGAACCCTCTCGGCGACTTCTCGAACGTGGAGGCGGATTTTCTCGGGGAGATCAAGGTCAGCATCGGTGCGTCCGGCTTTTTCAATGACATCAGCCTGTCCGAGAACTTTCACAACAACTACATGGGGTACGGGATCGACGGGGCCATCAGGGGCTTCGGCCTGAGCATCACCGGAGAATGGATCTGGTCCAAGCAGGAGTTGAATTTCGACAACAACAAGCTGGAGTCCACCGAACGATGCGGTTTTTTCGTTCAGGGAGGCTTCTTCGTCCTGCCCAACTACCTCGAGGCCGTCTACCGGTATGAGCAATTCGACGACAACAACCATCTCGATGACAACGGGGACATCAAATACCATACCGTCGGCCTGAACTACTACGTCCAGCAGAACAACAACTTCAAGGTCCAGGTCAACTACATCATCCGGGGTGAGAACGGTGCCGAGATCTTCAACGATGCCCTCTATGCGCTTGCGCAGGTGGCCTTTTAATCGTTTCCCCGCAATCCAGGAGCTAAATTCAGATGAAATCATGGAAAAAAAGGAACATAACCCTTCCGGGGATACTGGTCCTTCTGTTCGCCATCACCCTGGGTGTCGAGTGTGGAGACAACGACAAGTCAGGCCCGGACGGGTCTGCTCGTGCATACAGGTCCTCCACGTGGGCCGAGCTTATCGGCGGCCCGGATGCCTATGGCATGCCCGGCGACTTCATTCTGGAAAACGGGAAGATCCGTGTGCTGATTCAGGATATAGGGGAAAGTTACGGCCCCGGGCTTTACGGGGGCAGCATCCTGGACGCAGACCGCGTACGAAAGGGGCGGGAAACCTGCTGCGGGCATGGGCTGGACCAGTTCATGGAGGTCCTCCCCACGGTGAACACCCTGGTGCCGGCGGTTGAGAATCTGGATCCATCATCGAGCAAGAACGGTGCCGGCCTTCCGATTGATGTAACCGTCAAAAGCGACGGATCCGGCGGCGGACCGGCCATCATTCGCGTTCAGGGACAGGCAGCCCCTCTGCTCACGATCCTCGGCGGCGCCATCGATCTGCTCGGGATCATTCTTCCCTACGCCAGGATCTATGATTTCACCATCGACTACATTCTTGCGCCCGGCAAGGACTATGTGGAGATCCGCTCGGTTATCGGTGTGGAGGGACCGGACGGTACCCCCATCCCGGCCCAGGAGGCCATCGATGCCTTTGACATGTTTCAGGCGCTCCTGGCCGGTGATCTTGTCTTCGGCGATGCCCTCTTCTTCGGCGTGAGTGTGAGCGCCTTTGGCCCTCCCTTTGGGTATTACCTGGACGGGTACATCTGGGACCTGTATACGGAACAGGGAACATCCACCCTTAACGAGCCCGTTTCCACCCGGTTCGTGGCAGCCAGCGGCGACAGGGTTTCCTACGGTTTGACAACCAAAATAGGCCGCCTTCAAATTCCCTTGTTTGCCTCGTCTGTTTCCGTGGTCTTCTCCCACCTTCAGCCGTACAACGACAGCCCCACCACGAACAAGATCGAGTTCACCAACTATTTCATCGTGGGGGAAGGCGATGTGGCCTCAGTGCTGGACTCGGTTTATGAAATCCGCCAGACCAACACGGGAACCGTGGATGGCATCGTGTACGATTCCGTCTCCTACGCAGGCCTAAGCGGTGTGAAGGTCTTTGCATTCCACGACCCAAGGGATGCACGCTGGCAGTCCCTCAACCAGGACTGGCAAACCTGGCTTGCGGACTGGAACACCGACCACCCCGGCGAACCGTACGATCTTTACGACGCGCTCCTGAACATGGTGACCCGTTCGGACCTGGAGAGCCCCCTGCTCAACGTCATCGAGACGGACAAAGGCGAGGACGTTGTACCGGATGGCAGCTACCGTGCCAACCTGGAGGTTCCGGATGGATTCTCCGAGGGCCGTTACCTTCTCCTTGCCCACGACCTCACCCGGCCCAGGGGCGAACTGGTTTCCTTAACCGTTCAATCGGGCGTGACAACCCGCCAGGCGCTCAAGCTTGATCCCCCAGCAAAGGTCCGGTACGAAATCAGAAACGGGGCAGGAGACCCCATCCCAGGGAAGATCACCTTCCGGGGCATGCCCATGTCCCCAGACAGCCAGGCCTGCCGCGACGACATCATGAGCCTGTCCTGTCGTCGATTCGGAGATCACGAACCGATCCTCGGCGACGGCTTCATGCCCGACCGTCTTGCCAAGGTGGACTTTACCCACACGGGACAGGGCTCGGTTCTTCTCCCTCCGGGCACTTATGAATACTGGGTCACGCGGGGCCCGGAATACACCATGGAAAGAGGCACCATCACGCTGGAGTGGCGTCACGTCTCCGAGATCCATACCGTGGTCCGCCAGGTGGTGAACACCACGGGTTTCATGAGCTTTGACGTGCACCAGCACAGCCAGAAGAGCCAGGACAGCGGGCTGCCCGTACGGGAGCGCCTGACCACGAATGTGGCCGAGCACCTGGAGATCCTCACCGGAACGGATCACGACTATATCTTTGATTTCAGCCCATTGATCCGGGACATGGACATCAACCGATACATCCACAGCATTGTCTCGGATGAGCTGACGACCTTTGAACTCGGTCACTTCATCGGCTTTCCACTGAAATACGATCCAACCAAGGATGGTAACGGCGCTCCCGGTTGGGTTGGAAAGACGCCGAACCAGATCTTTGATTCGCTCCGCGATGAAGCCGGGTACGGTGCCGGGAAAACCATTGTTCACTTGGCTCATCCCAGGGACAGCCTGTTCGGTTACTTTTATCTGTGGGACCTGGACCCGGCCAAGAAGGCGAAACCGGCGGACATGAATCCAGCCATTCGAAAAAGCGAATGGAAGACGGGAAGCTCCATCCTCTCCATCTTCAACTCCGACCTCGTCAAATCCGAGAACTTCTCAGAGATGTTCGAGTCCTTTGAGCTCCTGAACGCCAAGCGGTTCGAATTGATCCGAACCCCCACGCACCAGGAGTACGAAAACATCTGCGAGATGACGGACGGCTCGGAGGAGGACTGCGAGGCCATCGGCAAATCCACGGTCTATGACATGATGGAACGGACCCTGTGGGAGCAGGACAAGATCCTCAACAACTCGAGCTACCGACTGGAGTCGGGATTCAAGCAAATCCTGGATGACTGGTTCGCCTACCTTAACGAGGGCATCAACATCACCGCCACCGCAGGATCGGACTCCCACACCCGGATTCGCACCGAAGCGGGCTGCCCCAGGAACTACCTGACATTCAGCACGGACCAGCCCATGCTCGCCACCGACAGGGAGGTGACACAACGGATCTGGGATAAAGAGGTTTCCATCTCCTATGGGCCTTACGTGGAGTTCTCCGTCAATCGAAGCGCAGGGATCGGCCACCTTTTAACGGACCGGGACGGACAGGTGGACCTGAACATTCGCATCCAGACCCCCGGGTGGTTCCAGGTGGACAGGATCGAGATCTATGGAAACGGGCTCCTCATCGGAGAGATCGACACGGACGCGTCCGTTGATCCTGTTACAGGGATGACACGGTTCTCCCCCTGGGGGCCGGGTGAACCCAAGCCCTTCCCTGAGGCGCGTTGTTACACGCGGGGGAAAACCATCCAGCACGATGCCCTCGTTGCGTTTGACGATGATGTCACCTGCCTCGTGGACGAAGACACCTGGTTTGTGGTCATAGCCATGGGCCGGGGCAACATGTTCCCGCTCTACACATCGAACGATTATCCCTATATCCAGATCGGGGCCCTCATCTCCATTGCCCTGGGCGCCTTGGGCCTGCCTCTGGACCTGGGACCGGCCGTGTCCAGCGTTTTCCCTGTCCATCCCTACGCCATGACCAATCCCATCTGGGTGGATGTCAACGGCAACGGAAGGTATGACCTGGTCACGCCAAGGCCGCCGCTCCCGTACTCGAAAAGCCTGCTGCCCGAAGATCAGGAAAAGGTCAGCGAGTTCATCCGCGGGCTCGAATCCGAGGATCGGGTCCTTTCCAAGATCTTCATGAACCGGGAATACAATCCGATTGCAGGGCCTAGACCCAGAGGGACCTACACGAAAGACTAGCCGGGCTATGGTTGGCTCAGGGGTGCTGCAGGCCCCGGAGTCGTTTCTTTTCTGGCATACGTTTCCTTGTATGGCCGTTTTAAGAGAAGAATTCTAACGTTGATCGTGTTCAAGCCGCCCCCTTACCAAGGGGGCGCTTTGTTTCACGTAGAGGGACTCTGTCCGGATGAAAAGAGATGAAGATACCTGACAGCGTCTGCAAAGGGATCCAGGGGATCTTCTTCGACATCGACGACACGTTTACGCTGGACGGAAAGATCCTTCCCCAGGCCTTCACCGCTCTCTGGGAAGCCAGGGACACCGGTCTCCTTCTCGTCCCCATTACAGGGCGACCTGCGGGCTGGGCGGATCACATCGCCCGGATGTGGCCCGTGGACGGGGTGGTGGGTGAAAACGGCGCCTTCTACTTCTGCATGGAAAAGGAGAAGTCGCGACTCAAGAAGCGGTTCATGATCCGGGATCCGGAAACGCGCGCAGGGAACAGGACGAAGCTCCGGGAGATCTACCGGGAAGTGAAAGAGGCCTACCCGGGTGTCAGCCTGGCCAGTGATCAGCCCTACCGTGAATGCGATCTCGCCGTTGATTTCTGTGAAGACATCTCGCCCCCTTTGTCCCTGGAGGATGCCCGCCGGATCCGGGAGATCTTTGAGGCCCGGGGTGCCACCTCCAAGGTCAGTTCCATACACGTGAATGCCTGGATCGGCGAATACGACAAGCTCACCATGTGCAGAACCTTCCTCCAGGAGGAGCGAGGCATCTCCCTTGAAAGCGAAAAAGAGCACTTCTTTTTCTGCGGCGATTCCCCAAACGACGGCCCCCTGTTCGCCTTTTTCCCTCATTGTGCCGGCGTGTCCGGGATCCGTCGCTTCGAAAAGGCAGGGCTCATGGACCACATGCCTCCCTACATCGCTTCCGGGGACGGAAGCCTCGGGTTCCGACAGATCCTCCGGGAGATCCTGAGAGGGATACGTTCATAAGGGATATGGAGAAGAAAGTATATGCCCGTTGCCCAGGTCGGCAACCTCCGCATGCACTACCAGATCAAGGGAGAGGGGCCTCCCCTCGTGATGATCATGGGTCTGAACGGTGACATCACCTGGTGGGACCGGCTCCTTACGGAACTCGCAGGTGATTTCCGGCTCCTTCTTTTTGACAACCGTGGGGCCGGGCTCACGGACAAGCCCAATGAAAAATATACGATTTCCATGCTCGCCGAAGACACGGTGGGCCTGATGGAAGAGGTCGGGATCCAACAGGCACACGTTTTCGGCATATCCATGGGAGGGATGATCGCGCAGGAGATGGCCCTTGCCTTTCCGGATCACGTGAACGGCCTGGTCCTGGGTTGCACACATTCAGGCGGTGAGGGGCTTCACGCTCCTGCCCGTGAGGCGATCCAGAAACTGACAGACAACCGGGGCAAATCCCTCCATGAATTCGCAGAACAGGTCATGTCCGTGCTGTTCAGCCCCTCTTTTGTGGAGGCGAACCCTTCCATTATCCGGGCGCTCGTTGATCACTACGTTTCCACGCCTCCATCCGGCAAGGGATTTTCCAGACAGTTCCTTGCCGTGCTCGGTCACAATGCCTTTGCCCGGCTCCCGTTGATCAGGCACCACACCCTGATCCTCACCGGTGACGCGGATGCCCTCATCCCGCCGGAGAACTCGGACGTCTTGTGCTCAGGAATTCCGGATGCCAGGCTCGTGAGGATTCCCGGGGCGGGCCACACCTTCTTCATCGAGGCTCCCAAAGCCACAGCCGAACACCTCAGAAGTCACCTTCTCCACTCCTAGAGCGGCCCGAAGAACCGGTCCCGTTGGGCAGGGCGTTTATCAGGGTCCTGTTAGAAGCCGTGTTTCGGGAAGTTCTCCTCGTAATACAGATCTTGTTCCTCGGGACGCATGCCGATACGTCGCCGTTTTCGCCAGTTCGGCATGTAGATGTAGATGTTGTGCGGATTGCTATGAACGGCTTTGCTGCTGAACCGGCTCTCTTCAAGTTGCTTCACCGAACAGATCACCCTGGCAGGCGCGCCCGCTGCCACGGTATGTGGGGGGATGTCCCGGGTGACCAGAGATCCGGCCCCCACCACGGATCCCTCTCCGATGGTCACTCCCGCAAGGAGGATCGCATTGCGTCCCACGGCCGCGCCCCTGCATATCCTGACCGGGCCGAACTGAGCCGGCGCAGGGCTTGGACCTTCGCAGATCGTGTTGAGCATACTGTCGCTCAGGTGGATCGTGGCCCCTTTTCCGATACTGGCATGATCCTCAATCGTGAGGAGCCTTGCATACCTCTCGTCAAAGTCAAAGGGCTGAAGCTGGACGTCGCTTCCCACGTGAACACCCAGGGAACGCAGTCGCTCCTCCATGCTCCGGGGTCGGAGATAAAGGTTCAAAAGGAACTTCAAGAGCCTTTTTGTCCCCTGCCAGGGTTCCAGTCGACGTCCCTTCCAGGTTGGCGCTTTCCCCTGTGATCGGCCCTTACCATTACTCCCCACCTGGTTTTCCGGCATGATTCGATCCCTTTCGCTCACATCTTTTCCTTGACACTCCGGATCTTGTCCTCTCCGGACTGCTCCCTGTCCATTCGCGTACCGAACCTCATGTTCGATGTGATTCGCGGCGCCCCCATCTTGTGAAGCATTTCGTGAACCTCCCGGATCGCGCCCATGACCTCGTCCCATTCTCCTTCGATGTTGGTGCCGTAAGCGTGCAGGCGCGGCTTAAGCCCCTTTTTTTCAAGGGCCTTCTCAACCGCTGCGATATAGGGCGACAGAGAGGTTTCCTTGACGAGCGGCACAACACAGATATCTGCAATCACCTTCATTCCCATGATCCTCCTGGATTGATCCACGGTTTGCGGGATGTCCCTTTCCTTCCGTGCCCCATTATAAAGAATCTAATTGAAAGTTCCGAATTACTTTGAAGAACAGGAAGAAAAGGGATGAAGCCATGGGAACGGAACACAATGTGGAAGAACTCTTCGCACTCGCTTTCCAGGACGACCTCACCGGTCTCTACAATCGCCGATACCTGCAGAAGACACTGGCCCCCTCTCTGGAGGGAACCGGGCCAGAGGATCCCTACTGT